>DASPIR010000034.1 GCA_035628995.1 Clostridia bacterium
GTGCCTAATAGCCAATCATAGCAACTCCAGCCAGCCGACATTGTTAATTCTTTTCCGCTATCAATCCAACGGTCGGCAACGGTAAAGGCAATATCTGTTTCGGCAAGAGTTACTGCCACAATATAGTCCGAAATCATATAAAAATAAGCGCCTTCTATCCATCGGTTAAAATCTTCTTCTGCCATTTTCTTTGGCTCCGCTATCATGCCCGCTAAATACATGGCATCATAATTTCCTGTTGCATAAAGCTGCTCTGCCAAAGGCTGGTTGTATTTTATTTTCTTAAAAATCGGCTTCATAGCGCTTATGGTTACGCCAAAAATAGGCTCCTTAGCACCATTTCCCATGTAAATTTTTTTCGTACGTTCTGTACCAAGAGACCTTAGTTCGTCCATGATTTCGTTTAATTCCATTTGTAATATCTCCTTAAAATATTATAGTAAAATTCGTAACTTGATAATATCTACGGCATCGCTTCTTAATAGCTATTTATTAATATTAAGCTTCAAACGCCAGTTATTGCATCGCATGTAACTCCCTAGCGGGTATTCAAATTCATGTTCTGAGATAAAATCAAAGCCCAGCTTCTGACAGATTGCATTAGAGGCAAGATTATTGATTGAAGGAAAAGCGTGAATATATTCATACTTGTTCTCGGCAGTTGCTGCGTCTATTGCTAACTTGGCGGCACCTGTAGCTATCCCTTTCCCCTGATATGAAGGTAGGACGCTCCACCCTATTTCGTATATACCTTCGCAATTCCAAACTTTTTCCCAATAACCAATACAGCCGACTTCCTTCAAATCTGGATATAATATGATACTAAACATACATCCCTTATCGCCAAGCTCTAAATAACGTTTGTGACGACTCAAAACCTGTTCTTTGGTATCAGGTCCTCCAAGATATTCCATCATCTCTGGTTCGTTAATAACTCGTTTAGGTGCCAGGTGCAAAGGTTATTAGGTTACTGAAATCGATGATTGCAATAACCTAATAACCTCGGAGGCTGGCACTTATCTACTCTTTTCCTCTTTAGCTTTTTCCAGTATATTTTCTATAAAAGGATCTTTTTTTCTGGCATATCCATCTCTGTTATCAGCAAACTCACTTTCTAGACTTTCTTTTAAAATACTATATTCTTTTACTAATTCAAAATGATTATTTAGATAGTCTCTATACAAAATATGATTGGTCCATAATTCCCCATCAATTGGCTCTACATGTACATAATGAGTTCTTAATTCTCCGTTACCTTTCTTAAAAAAATGCCTACCCGGTATTTTCCCATCTCCATCATATATATAGCCTATTTTCTCTAATACAGATATCAATTTTTCACCATATTCAAGTGATTCTACTCCTATTGCAATATCAATTATTGGCTTGGCTGAACATCCTATAATAGATGTACTTCCAACATGTTGTATATTTACATTATATTCTTTTAAAGCCGTTTCCAACCTTATCCATTCCTTTTCAAATTCGTTTTTCCATTCCGGATTATATTTTTCTATTCTCACGGTTCCGCTTTTCAAGCCTAACATAAAAACCTCCATATATCGTGGTAGTAAATTATATAAATACCCAACACTTAAATAAATTCTGGGAACTTCCCATTATTAGCCTAATCAGAACAACTTGTCCATGATAATTGTATGGATAACTGGAAGCTCAGGTATTGCGTAACATAAGAATATAACGTATTATTGATTCGGAGCTTTGCGAAGAACTTGGCAAAAATTAAGCCTTTTGTTTGGAACACATGAATTAAATACATATATTCACTTCATGTATCATTATGTATATATGTATTTGGTGTTATCCTTGCAATTCCTCTTTTGGCTCTTCAACAGTTAGCTGAGTGGTTGATGAACTGCTCATATGTTTATTCATATAACGCATCAGCACTGCCAATAGTAAACCCATCACAATCGCCAAAATCCAATGGGCGGTAAAAATATCACTTTTATCCTTCAAAACGCCCATGATAGGTAAAATCAATGCAACAGTCAGATTGGAACATAGACTTTGGAAAGACAAGACCGTTGCCCTTTTATCCGATGGGATATATTTGTTCATATACTTGGATGTCACCGGACGGTAAAATCCTTTTGCGAATTGCTGCAACAGAATGAACAAAACGCCGACCCATATATGGAGGGAAGCAATAAAAACATAGGATACAATCAGCAATCCGCCGAGAACACCGAGGGTTCTAGATTTTGTCCAGTTTATAAAATCGTGACTGCGCTTTGAGGCGTATGCAGCTGCAATGTTGAAAACAAAGAACGTGATGCCGAAATAGCTGACCGGTATATGTACCGCCTCCATATAAGGCTGGACGTACCAAAATCCGGCGCGATAAAAGGTGTAGAAAAGCATCGTAAATAAGATCACAGATCGCAGTTTGGGATGCCGGACTGCATAAGATCCGCTCTCCCGAATCTGGTTAAAATAGGCACGCATTGGAGATGCAGACATGGTGAATGTAGGCATCTTGCTATCGCTAAGAGTTTCTTGCTCGCTTTCCACCCCGACTTGTTTTTCTTCAAAACACAGCGCGAAAAGCACCGACATCGCAATAAACCCTATAGAAATAATTAAAGGCAGATGAATATTGATTTCGTAAGCAAAACCTGCAGTGATTGACCCAAAGGCTAGTGTATAAAGTGCGAATGACCGTGCCTTTCCCTCAACCTTCAAATAACGGTCCTCTTGTTGGCGAAGTTTCAACGAGTCATATATCAGTGCACTATCCGCACCTGATTTGAATGCAGCGCCGAAACCGAAAAGCACCTCCGCGAAAGCAAAAACGGCAAACCGATTTCCGATAATGTAGATAAATAAGCTTATACAGCAAAGTATCCCGCCCAAAACCAAACACCATTTGCGACCCAATTTATCTGCCAACGCACCAGTGGGGACCTCAAATGCGAAAATTGCAATGGCTAAAATTGAGTCGATCAGCAAGATTTCTGTAAACGATAGTCCTTTTGCCGTTAGGTAGAGTACGATAATCGGAGTTAAAATCACTAAATCAGCAAATGCAGAGTACCAGTAATAGATTTTTTCGTTTCTATGCATATGTCCCCCTCTTTCACGCGTTTTTTACTGATTTCTCATTTCAAATTTAATCATTCTCCACTTTTATTGATTACGGACTGATCAACATCATTATAGAGCATTTTAATCCAATTATTATAATCATCATTTTATTATTTACTATATCTGCTGTCCAGCCTTTCACATAAACACTTTCCTTTGATTTCGCGTCTTACGCAATATTATACATTTCTGCCCTAAATAGCTATTTCAGTTGCCCCTTACCCGGAGTTTATGGATAATCCTGCTAATAAAAGTCAACCATAAATTTCAGAAAATATCAATATAAAAATGGGTATAGTAATGTTTAGGTGCCAGGTGCAAAGGTTATTAGGTTACTGAAATCGATGAATACAATAACCTAATAACCTCGGAGCCTGGCACTTATCTACTCCTGAAATATAGTCAGGGTAAAGAGAATAGACAGCTTCAAATTGTTTGAATGTTATTGTCCTCTGACCTGATAATCTAGCGCTATTAGTTTTTTCAGCAGCTTCGTCTACGATGATAGAATCATCGCCCCACCACGCAGTGAAATAGACAGGTGGTTTGCGAATCCTGGTAAATGAAGAAAATTCAGTTGGACTATTCCTAAGCTTCTCCAACAATAGATTTCAGGCTTGTCTGATTTCCATTTACTTTCTCCTTTGAATAAGTTGATTTTAAGAATGATGTACCAAAATTGTTGCTCAACATTCAATAGCAGATAGTTTACTATTGATAATATTGTACCGCGTACACCGGATAAGAAGTTATTGCGAAATGATGCAAATATAACCACATAACCGCTGTGCCCGGTACATATTTTATAATCATAATCCTTCACGCGATGTGGCGGTCCTATACGCGCGATTTCAGATAACGTCTTTCCATTCACGACGTTTACCCCAAAGCCGAACCCCCAAAGAAAATGTCCGTCGAATGGATTGTTAGCCGACGTTCCCATAACGTTAGGTGATAGTGACACTATATGGATAATTGCACCATATGATATACTATAAAGAAATAATATAAACTTTCCATAATATATTTCTAATTGTGTCAAAATATGGTATAATTGGGACATGTATTTTGTGGGAGGATAACGATGGATGCATTAGACTTTAATAAAATTGACAAAATTGATGAAAAAAATAAAATATTAACTTCATTATCTGGTTTAGATAGAATTAAACTACTACAATCTCAAATTAATTTAATATACAAATATTGGAATGATTCTATGATAAAAGTTAATGATAAAATTACTGCCAGTAATTCTGATTTATTTAATAAGTTATTATTTTATGACTTTGTTTTATCTCAAGCAATTTGGGCTAATAAAAAAATTGATTACCCTAAAGAAAGTCCAGACCAAATATTCCAATGGGGTATTTTAAATTGTGATTTAGGATATAATATAGGGAGCGAACAAAATAAAAAAAGACCTGTAATTGTTTTAAATAATACCTTTTTTACTAGGTCTTCAATGATGATTGTTGCACCAATAACAGGAAGTGGTAAAAAAATATATAATCCAGAGGTTCAACTATATGAGACTTCTTATAGTAAAGTGACAGGTAAAATTGATTTGTCTCAAATGAGGTCTGTAAGTTCGGATAGATTTGATTTAAAAATAACTGATAAATTAATGAGCGAAGATGAATATAAAAGTAAATATAAAGATGGAAAATATACACCAATACAGGATATAATAAGAAATAAACTTAAAAATATATTTGGTATTGTAATCTAAATACATGTATGTTATACTTTAGCTACAGTAGCGTGAGCTAACAATAAAGTATTTTAGGCACATGAGTGCAAAATAGGAAAAGACTTCTGATTAATTTCAGGAGTCTTTTTCATTATCAAAAACCAAAAAACAATCATGAAAAATAAAAATTCCTCCAATGCCCTACCCTAAAATGATGTGGAGGCTGAGGGGAATACTGTGCGTTTAGGTGCCAGGTGCAAAGGTTATTAGGTTACTGAAATCGATGATTACAATAACCTAATAACCTCGGAGCCTGGCACTTATCTACATAATGCGGATTATCTTTTTTTATTTCTTCAAAGTCATAACGCAGTTGCTTGCCTGCTTCAATGAATAAGTTTAATATCTTTTCATTCTTCTCCATAATTAACCTCACAAATAATTTGGTATTCCCTATAATCGGTAAATTCATCTGCAGCTTCCCATTATAGACACAATTACACTTCTATCAGCAAATACGTAACATATTCCCAGATATTTTTACCCCAGATAGTCAGGCCATTAAATACCGCCAGTTTTATCTGTAACTCTGCATAGATCCTACACTAAATGGTAATATTGCCTGACTCTAAACTATAGCTATATATCTAAACTAAATTCGAAATGCTCTTAGCGTAGCATAATACCCCTACTATTAATTTATAGAGTTCAATTGGTGCCTTTCAAAATCCTCCTGTACATCCATTAAGTCCCTGATAATTCGACCGCATTATTCGACTTATTTCGCAATTTACTAATCATCTAATCATTTACCTTCATATTACGGTTCTATGAATTCTCCTACATAGCTTTAATTTGAGTAAGGGCATAAAAAGAGAACCTAATCGTCAATTGACAATGAGGTTCTCTTTTTATGTTACTCTCTTGGGTATGTCTCGGAAGCATTATGTAAGGCTTGAAGTGCTTGCTCTGCAGGCATTTTTGCAATTGTTGCTGCGCACTTGTTACAAAGGGTTTTCCCTTTGCCTTTAAAAACGTCTCTGCTTCTTAAGTCACGACAAGGGTTATTGAATATTGGCACATTACATAATTCACATCGTTGATGCTGCTCATATAGACCATGCCCTTTTTCGCTGCTTTGATCATTCATACTCCTTAGCTTTACGAGCTTCATTGTTTCACTTCCTTATTGGTTTGTTATTATTTTGCCCAAATTCTTATTTACTAATATCTATATCCAATAGATGCACAAAGTACTGCAATCAAAAGAGAACCTGCATGCCCAAGGGACAATAAGGTTCTCCTTTATCTAATAAGCTTATGTTTTAGTTCTTCGAATCAGTTACTTCAAATCAAAAGGCTTTAATAACTTGTCAACTTCAATATCCTTGCCGTTATCATCCTTGACTGGGACCTTTGCGAATACCCAGCCTTCCACTTTAGCAGGGTCAACGCCTGCATCGATAAATGGCTGTGGGTTCAATACGAATACGATGTCCTTATCATTGGTATTCATGTCCTTTGCCCATTCAAACATATTGCCGTTGCCCAATGCGACACCATAGTGGTCAAGCTTTTCATGGTAACCAATACTGTCTCGGTGTGTTTCTACGATTTTCTTGAAGGAATCCAAAGGTTTCGCTTCTCCGCTATAAGTAAACTTTTCATTGCCTAACTCAGAGTGAACCATTAGTTTATCCATATCGCTGACATATAAATAAGTCTCTTTTGGCAGCTTATTTACGTCCAACCCCGCATTAATAAAAGGTTTTGCATCAAACTCGAGCATAATATCAGGTGCACCTTCTTTGCTGAAGTCCTTCCCCCATATGAATCTTTCACCGGTTGGGGAAGTTAATGCCCATCCATTATTTACTTCGTCAGAAGCTATTTTGTCAGGAATTTTATTTAATACTGCTTCAAAGGATGTTACTGCAACTTTGCCCACTACATCTGTTGCTTGGCATGCTGCCAGGGATGCTGCCAACGATAAAACCAAAACAATAACTATTATTCTTTTCATATTCACTAACCTACTTTCTTTCATAATTACTTTACCCCCCTACCGTACATATATATTAATATAAACATTTATTATGAAGATTTAATGGAGATTTTGACTTTCCCGATATATATTTCTTCTAATAGTATTATTGCCAGAGGAAGTATGACATACTACTTTCCATCTGCTAAAACAAGCAAAGAAGGCTCAAATGCTTGAGCCTTCTTCAATATAAAAACCATCTAAAAAAGAGAGGGTATTAGATGTGATGTTAGTTATTGAACAGCGTAATTAAAACCATTCATCATGTTGTAGCCAGAGCCTCCGCCCATCATTCCACTGCCAAATCCAAATCCAAATCCGGTGTTATTGCTGGTTTTGCTGTTATTGAAGCTTCCGCCTCCACAGCCGCCGAACCCTCCAGTCATCATACCATTCGGGAAACCGTTTTCTGTATGGAACTTTTCCATTTGGTCGATATTGTCTTTATATAGTTTTGCCTGATCCTGAGTTATGGAGCCATCCTTCGCAGCTTGGTCAACCTGTGTCTTTCTCGCTGATATCATATCCTTAAACCACTGCGGCACATTTGCATTGTCAGCCGCGAAGACAACGGTTGCAAGCATAAGAGAGATGATGCTCATTATTGTAACAATCGTAATTATTCTTTTCATTCAAATTCCTCCTTCAATTTTTCCATATTTTTATAATAACAGGGTTTTGTGAAGAAAATATGAAGTTTCTTACTTGCTAGTTTTGTTTGGTCGGTCCAATTTACAACAGTCCAGCTTTTCATTACCAAACTGCTCTTGATTTTGTTTTGCCAGTTTTTTTAAAAAATTGTCAATCATTTTCTTAAAACTTATCATAATCTCAACCTCCTCTTATCCCATCATTAGCCTTATGAATATCCTCATCATTATATTATTCTGCAGGTTTATTTAATTCAAGTGGCTTAGTATCATCTTGATTCTCATTTTTATCATCACAACAATTTCCTTTTTTGTTGCCCCCCAACATCATTGGCAACATTGAAATCATCAATATCGGACATAAAAATGGCGCTATCTTTCCTAGTATTCCACCAGCCGCAGGACTATACCTTGTTATTAGTGGCAAAGATCCAATAATAATTATAGGTAATCCACAACAGAGAGCCATGTGCAGCATATGCTTTAATGCACTATGTTTATGCGATCCTTGCTCACCTTTGTTATCTCCATGACAATTCATACTTAACCCTCCAATATGCTTTTCTTAATTAAGAAAGCATTTTTCTTTAATTATATTTAATAACAAATGTATGTAGATTGTATGAAGGAATAAAATTTTCTTTCATCTCCATAAAACCCACATATTTATTGTATATACTCTTGATTTGTAAAGTAAAATTAGGAGGATATCTATGAGTATTAAAAATGAAAAAATTAAAGTTTATGAAATGACCTGTACCTCCTGTGAAAGTCGTGTTGAGAAAGCTATTAAGAAATTGGATGGAGTAATGGATGTCAAAGCCAGCTATAGTGGACAATTTGCAGAAGTCAATTACGATGATGAATTATGCAACTTGGACAAAATTAGAGCCGCTGTAAAAAATGCAGGATACAGCACACAAGGTTCTAAAGACTATAAATTTATGGGAATTCTTATAGTTGTAGCTGCTGTAGTTTTGCTTGGCCTGAAAACCAGCGGTTTTGACATGGAAGCAAAGCTTGCTAATGCTTCCTATGCGGTTCTTTTCGTAGTAGGAGTTCTTACATCGCTTCACTGTGTGGGTATGTGCGGTGGGATTATGCTTTCACAAAGCTTGTCAAAAGAAAGCAAGAACAGATTTGAAGCTATTCAACCGGCACTTTTATATAATATAGGAAGAGTAATTTCTTACACTATTCTTGGTGGAATAATCGGTGCCCTTGGTTCTGTGTTTTCGCTTTCAATTGTTGCGAAGTCGGCAATGCAAATACTTGCTGGTTTATTCATGATTTTGATGGGCTTTAATATGGCGGGCTTTAGTACATTTAGAAAATTTCATATTAAGCTGCCTTTCTCAGCGTGTAAAATAAAAAACAAGTCTGGATCTCCATTTATTGTTGGCCTTTTAAACGGACTTATGCCCTGTGGTCCTCTTCAAACCATGCAGCTTTTTGCTCTAGGTACAGGAAGTGCCACAAAAGGAGCTTTGGCAATGCTCGTGTTTTCTATAGGAACAGTACCTCTTATGCTAACCTTTGGTGCATTGTCAGGGCTTTTAAGTAAAGGCTATACTAAGAAAATACTTAAATTCAGCGGTGTGCTTATTATAGTCCTTGGCTTAATCATGGGAAATAGAGGTCTTGCCCTTGCCGGTATAAATATTAATCCAATGACCGCATTAGCCAACGACTCAGGTGGCTCTTCAAGTGCATATGTTGCGAAGGCTACTTTACAAGATGGCATTCAGATTATAAATATGACTGCTGACAACAATGGTTATTCTCCTAACTCTTTTTATGTACAAAAGGGAATACCTGTTAGGTGGATAATCGATGGGAAAGAAATGAATTCGTGTAATAATGCGATTGTTGCACGAGAATTAAATCTTGAATGGAAATTAAAAAAGGGAGAAAATATTAAAGAATTTACTCCAGGGGATAAAGATATAAACTTCAGCTGTTGGATGGGTATGATACGAGGTGTAATAAAAGTAGTAGATAATCTTGACTCTGTAGATACATCAAAGGCTGATCCGTCCTTACCTCCACCAAGCACAGGTCCCAGCTGTTGTGCAACTCCAATAGATGAGGGTTCTGATGAACCAAGCCAGCCAAGCATTTATGCTGGTATAGACCAAATTTCAACTGAAACGCTAATTAAAAAAGCTCTAGTTGATGGGAAACAACAAAGTGCTTCATTTAAAGGTATTGGTTATGAATTGCAGCCATTGATAGCTGTTACAGGAAGCAGTGAAAAAACTAAGTTGACCTTTGATTTAAACGATTTTGATAATGCTGAAGGGGAATATTTAATTGTAGATGTTACTACAGGAGAAAAAGTTACCTCTTTCACTGGCAAGAAAGGTATAAACGAAGTCGAGTTTAGTCCTGAAAAGGCTGGTGGTTATGCAATTGTAAAGGACGAAAACATTTTAGGCATAATTGAAGTAGTTGATGACCTTAAGGCTAAAGACTTAGAAGAAATACGAGAGCTGTATCTTCCGAAAAGTTAAGTTTATTTCATAGATTGTATAAACCTTCAAATTAATGTTAAAATAAATCATTAGTTTGGAGGTTTCTTATTGTAGGAAGAGGGTAACTAAAGGAGGCAGAAAATTGGATTTAACAGTACTATGGACTATAGCTGGGAGTATGGGTACTTTATCTGATATTGCAATGCTGAGAAGGGTTAAGTCCTTTGACATTGATGTGATTACTGCAGATTCAGAAGACAAAAATAATGCAGGATTTGCAGCGACAGATAAAAAATATGTGGTTCCTAAAGTGAAAGACTCAAAATACATAGATGCAATATTGGATATATGTCAACATGAAAAAATAACAACCATAATACCTCAATACACTGATGAGCTCTTTCTTATGTCAGAAAATATTAAGCGTTTCAACAGCTTGGGTATAAAGGTACTTGTGACAGAGGACACTGAAAGTCTTGGAATCGCAAATAGTAAAATCAATCTCTATCAATTCTTGAACAACAAGGATTTCATACCAAAATACACGGTAGCTTCAAATATTGATTCTGTTAAAAATGCTGTTTTAGCGCTTGGCTATCCTAATGTGCCTGTATGTATAAAACCTGGCCAGGGTGAGGGAGGAAAGGGCTTTAGAATTATAACCGAAGAAAAAATCGACATGTTTAATGAACCCCCAGGCCCCCCTAAGATGAGCCTTGAAGCATATATTAACCAGCTAAAAGCAGTAGATAATATCCCTGATCTTTTAGTTACAGAATATCTTCCCGGAAAAGAGTATAGTGTTGACTGTGTATGCAAAAATGGAACTACCTATATCTGCATACCCAGGCAGAGAATTGAGACTTCAATGGGTGTATCCAGTGTTTCCTTAATTGAGAAAAATGAAGGCTTAATTGCGTATACAAAAGAGATAATATCAAGTCTTAACCTTTCATACAATATAAATGTTCAGTTTAAATATTCTAATGACGGAAAGCCGAAGCTTATAGAAATAAACCCCCGGGTGTCTGGTTCCCTTGTTGCAAACTACGGAGCAGGAGTAAACATGCTGGAAGAGTCTTTAAGACTTGCTTATGATATGCCTGTTGAAAATGTAGATATTAAGTGGGGAACTAAAATGATACGGCATTGGGATCAAACCTTTATACGGGTATAATATTTTTCAATATCATACCCGTATAAGATTTCAGTAACTTTCTAACCCGGAAACGCTTTATATTTCTTCAACATAGTGCAAGGATTATATTTTTCTTTAAATCTCCTAAGTCCGGGAAGCCCCAAATCATCTTCTTTATTAATGTAAACCGCATCCATTCTTTTTGCCAGTTCATTGATAAGATAGGCATGCACCCCTCTGTGGGAATTGTTTGTAAGCTCAACATGCGATTGAACCGTATCATCAGATATTTTCTCATACAAACAAAATGCCGCCACCTCATCACTATCCAGGACTACCCCACCCTTTAAATTGAATTCGTTAATATTATCAAGCATTTTATATGTAGGGTTCAGCTTATCCGGTGAATTGTGATACTTTAGCGTAAAAGCTTTGCATTTATCTATATACAGCTCTACCCTATCATCGAATTTCGGTGTGAAGCTTTTAAAATAACTAGATAAGTTATTTCTCTGATTCCTCAATTCCTTACCTTTATATTCAATGAAATCTGAGTTTTTGTATATATAATCAAAGGAATCTCTATCCTCTTCTATGATGAATTTAAGATCATTAAAAATCCCTAAATAATCTTGAGGTATTTTAGCGAATACGGGACTTATATTATTTTCCTTACAATATTCAAGAACTGATGCAATCCCCTGCTTCATGTCCCCAAGAGGCATATAGAAGCTGGTGTTTTCAATGTCAGACCGGATAACTACTGCCCCATTCTTTTCTGCTATTTTAAGTTTATACAATTCCTGGTACATATAGATATATGAGAATAAATAATCCGAACAAATATTTCTATACCTATCAAAGGTTTTCTTATCATCAAGTGTTACTTCTCTGAAATTCAAATATTTTTCTGCCTCCTTCAAGATGTACAAAACTGTACCTTTATGCTACCATTATACCACAAACGGCACAATGGTAGCATTGACTCACAGCTTTGATTCGAAGGTCCCACCGTCATTTATTTATACGGTTTGAAGCCTTTCAGCCTCAAAGCATTTGTTAAAACAGAAACTGAACTTAATGACATCGCTGCTGCTGCCAATATTGGATTTAGCAGTGGTCCGCCAAATAAATGCAGGATGCCTGCTGCAACTGGTATTCCAGCTACGTTGTAGCCAAATGCCCAGAAAAGATTCTGCTTGATATTGCGAATTGTGCTCTTACTGAGTTGTATTGCTGTCGGAACATCCATCAAGTCACTTCGCATCAATACTATATCTGCAGATTCCATAGCTACATCAGTACCAGAGCCTATTGCAATTCCTATATCCGCTTGAGCCAGCGCCGGTGCATCGTTGATACCATCACCAACCATGGCTACCTTCTTGCCTTCAGCCTGCAGCTTCTTTACTTCATTGGCCTTATCCTGTGGAAGAACCTCCGCCAGCACACGGTCTATACCAACCTGCTTTGCAATAGCTTCGGCTGTCTTGCGGTTGTCACCGGTAATCATAGCTACTTCGATGCCCATATCATGAAGCTTCTTTATTGCTCTTGCGCTGCTCTCTTTTACTATATCAGCAACAGCAATAATTCCCGCCATTTGATTGTCTATAGCGACGTACATCGGTGTTTTTCCCTCTGTTGCCAATCTGTCTGATTCCGTTTCAAGTGCAGAAAGGCTGATATTTCTATCCATCATAAGCTTTCTATTCCCAAGCAATACATTCTTACCTTCTATTTCAACCTCGATACCATAACCTGGTATTGCATTGAACTTCTCTACTTTAAGGCTTTCCAGATTTTCTTTCTCTGCCCCACGTACTATTGCCTCACCAAGAGGGTGTTCAGAGCCTTTTTCGGCAGATGCTGCAATCTGAAGCAGCTTATTTTTTTCAATAATCTTTGTAGTGACTATATCCGTCACCTCTGGTCTGCCTTCAGTTATTGTCCCGGTTTTGTCAAATACAATTGTTTTAATCTTATGTGTTGTTTCAAGTGCAGCCCCGCCCTTAATCAACACGCCGTATTCGGCTCCTTTTCCTGTTCCAACCATAATGGCTGTTGGGGTAGCCAGGCCTAATGCACAAGGGCAAGCAATAACCAATACAGCTATAAAGATTGTTAACGCGAATACTGGTGTTTCACCGCCAATAAAGTACCATGCTAATGCTGACAGTGTTGCTATTATGAAAACAATCGGTACAAAATATCCAGATACTATATCTGCCATTTGTGCAATTGGCGCCTTTGATCCTTGAGCGTCTTCCACCAGCTTTATTATTTGGGCTAAAGCTGTATCACTTCCTACTTTAGTAGCCTTAAATCTAATAGACCCAGTCTTGTTTATGCTTGCAGCAAATACTTTATCTCCCTGTTTTTTCTCAACAGGTATGCTCTCGCCTGTTAACATGGATTCATCAATTGCTGTAAGTCCTTCTACTACTTCACCATCCACCGGAAT
This sequence comes from Clostridia bacterium, assembly GCA_035628995.1. Taxonomy (NCBI): domain Bacteria; kingdom Bacillati; phylum Bacillota; class Clostridia; species Clostridia bacterium. The sequence continues at coordinate 13,572 of DASPIR010000034.1, forward strand.
CTTTGAACCTGGTTTTACGATTATGATATCGCCTACTTCAACTTCTTCAATAGGTATCTCAATTTCCTTGCCTTCCTGAAGTATGATAGCGGTTTTCGGTGTCAACCCCATCAGTTTTTTGATAGCCTCTGAAGTTCTTCCTTTTGATACTGCTTCCAGGGATTTACCTAAAAGAATCAATGTTATAATTACACCTGCTGTTTCGAAATAGAGGTCTTCAACATATTGAAAATCTCCGATACTTATTCGATAGGTTGAGTACAGGCTGTAAAGAACAGCAGCTGAAGTACCCATTGCTATCAGAGAGTCCATATTTGGACTTCTGTGAAATATTGCTTTAAATCCCACCGTATAAAAACGGTAGCCGGCTATTATTACGGGTATGACAAGTAAAATTTCTACTAAAGCGTAGAAGAGCGGGTAATCCATTGGATTCAAAGCTTTCGGCAATGGCCAGCCCAGCATGGCGCCCATTGCTATATATAAGAGAGGGACAGCAAAAACTGCTGAAACCGTAAATTTAGTCCATAAGATTCTTATTTCTTTTTGCTTCCGCAGTCTATCCTCATCCACTCTGTCCTTGCTTTCTATTTCAAGTGCTTTATATCCCGCCTTCGCAATAGCCTGCTTGATTTCTGACATTCTTAAGTCAGTTGGGTTATATCGAATATTCGCTTTCTCTGTTGCAAAGTTGACTGACACAGCTTCCACTCCCGGAAGCTTGCCAACTGCTCTTTCAATTGCCTTGGCACACGCAGAACATGTCATACCTTCTATTGGTATGGCAACCTCTTTTGTATTCTTTTCTTCCAGAGCTTCGTAGCCCGCTTTTGATACAGCCTCCATAATGTCACTGGATTTGATTTTTGCTTCATCGTAAGTAAGGGCAAGCTTATCTGTCGCAATATTTACAGTGGCATCGGTTATTCCATCTAATTTTTTAACGGCTCTCTCTACAGCTTTAGCGCAAGCTGCACAAGTCATTCCATTTATTTTATAGCTTTCCGATTTCATAATTTATCTCCTCTCGATTATATAATGTAATTAATATCTCTCTTCTAACAATGTATTTACTTTACCCCCCTACCCTATATTATACAGTATAAGTATTCAATATGGAGATTTTATGGAGATTTTATTTTGTTTATTTTTATTTCCTCTAATAGTATTATTGCCAATATGAGTTTAAATCCAACAGAGTTAAGAACAATCAGTGTATTCATAATTATACCGCCTGTTTCGGTATAACAAAAGGAAAAGCACCATTCATACACGAATAGTGCTTTCTATGCTATCTTTTCCAGTCTGAAAATAAGCCTTTGCTTGCTTCCAGGAACTCTTTCTTTACCGTTATATAATTGCCATCATCGGCTTTACTTTCCTCAAGAACCGGAACAGGGTTGCATCCGCCTTTCACTACTTCAACATCATCTACACCAAATATATTCCCACAATTCTGACATACTAGTGTATCATCTACTTGCTTATAGTATCCACGACCAGAGTCAAAACAAACCTGACATGTGTTTAATGCTGTACGAATACTTCCATCTGTTGCTTTCACAGCTAACACTTCCATGTAAGTATCACCAGCTTTGTATGGATAAAATTTAGCTTTTTCGGTTATCTCACTCTTTAATATCTTAACGTCTATATTGCTTGGTATGTCGACAGCTTCACCTTTTTCTACTGTCACCGGCGGTTTGCCCGAATCTGCTGAAGATGCCTGTTGTTTCTGATTGCTATTGATAATTGTATACACTGCAAAAGATGCCAAAACTGCAACAAGTATAATAAATATAATATTTTTGCTTTTGCTTTTATTGTCCAAAATAACTCCACCCTTCATTTTCCTCTAATAATACATATTGTATATGGAGATATTATGGAGAAACGGATACATTTTAACTTTTTTATTTATGGAAAACTATATTCTCCTATAAAAAAACAGATATTACTTAGAAGACAGCTTAGTAGTATAGATTTTTGCTGAAATATCGGTCACCGCGATCTGGAAAGACAGTTACAATATTCCCTGATGTGATTCTCTGTGTCAACTTTAATACAGCCGCCATGGCAGCACCTGATGAAGAACCCACGATGAGGCCCTCCTTTCTCGCCAGCTCCTTTGCCATAAAGAAGGCTTCCTCATCATTGACCTTGATTACATCGTCCACAAGTTCCATATCCATTGTCTGTGGTATAAAGTTATTGCCGATTCCTTCCATCAGATAGCAGCCCTCTTCTCCACCACCCATGGTTGAACCGGCCGGATCCGCTAATATTGCTTTTATTCTGCCATCCTTCTCTTTCAAATATCTAGCAACACCTGTATATGTTCCACCACTGCCTGCTCCTGCAACAAAGTAGTCAATTTGACCCTCCAGATCCGTGAATATTTCCTGTCCGGTTGTCTCATAGTGAATTAGTGGATTTTGCTGATTTTCAAACTGCTTCAAGGTAACAGAATTCTCAATGGTACTAAGCAGCTCTTCTGCCTTTTCCATGGCTCCCTTCATTCCCTTATCCTTCGGAGTATTAATGATTTCACCCCCGAGTGCGCGCATCAGCACTTGCTTTTCTATCGAAAACTTGTCGGGCACGACAAAAATTACTCTATACTCCTTGTTTAATGCCGCTAATGCAACCCCCAATCCGGTATTACCGGCTGTTGCCTCAACTATGGTGCTGCCTGGCTTAAGCAGTCCGTCTCCTTCTGCCTTGCTGATCATCGACAAACCAATCCTATCCTTCACGCTGCCGGCAGGATTGAAGCACTCAAGCTTGGCGAATACATTTATCCCGGCTTTAATGCCCATATTGTTCAGCTTTATTATAGGCGTCTTTCCTATCAATTCCCGAATATCATTCACATATCTCATCTAATCCACCCCTACCGCTGCAATTTCGCTGCTTCGATAGCATTCATTATGTCTGAAAGCAAGTCATCCTTGTTCTCAATTCCCACTGACAGCCGAACCATATTGTCCAAAATACCTACTTTCTGCCTTAGTTCATACGGGATGGCTCCATGGGTCATTGTGGCCGGGTGGGTCATCAATGACTCTACCCCCCCCAAACTTTCTCCAACAGTTATGGTTTTTAAACCTTTAAGGAAACGGTTAACATCATAATTCTCATCCAAAATAATAGAAATCACAGCTCCCGGCTTTTTTGCCTGACTTTTGTGAAGCTCATATCCCTGATGGTTTTTTAATCCAGGGTAATATACTTTTGAAACTGCACTTAGCTCATTTAGCTTCTCTGCAATATATTCAGCGTTTTCAACGTGCCTATCCATTCTAACCGATAATGTCTTAATTCCTCTTATGAGCAGCCATGAATCAAAGGGTCCAAGTATTCCTCCTGTTGCATTCTGAATGAAGTGTATACGGTTTGCAAGCTCTTCATTATTTACCACAACCAGTCCTGCTACTAAATCGCTGTGTCCCCCCAGATACTTGGTTGCACTATGAACAACAATGTCCGCTCCCAGTTCAATCGGTTTTTGCAAATATGGAGTCATGAATGTATTGTCGACTATTGTAAGCAAGCCCCTTTGTTTCGCAATAGCAGATAGCCTGGAAATATCAGTGATGGTCATTAATGGGTTGGTAGGCGTCTCGATAAATATGGCCTTAACACTATTATCCAGGTGCTCTATTACCTGCTCTTCATTGCTGGTATCAACAATCTCATATTGTATTCCAAAATTCGTAAAAACCTTATCCAATACTCTAAAGGTGCCCCCATAGATATTATCCGGTATCAGTATTTTATCTCCACTCTTAAAGAGCATCAAGACAGCTGTAATAGCTGCCATTCCTGACCCAAATGCATATCCGGCATAGCCTCCCTCCAGCTCAGCAATAAGCTTTTCCAAAGCATGCCTGGTTGGATTCCCAGTTCTCGAATATTCATATCCCTTATGTTCACCAATACCTGCCTGCTTATAGGTCGAGGTCTGGTAAATTGGTACACTGACTGCACCGGTTTGCTCATCCCCATCAATACCGCCATGGATTAATAACGTTTCTATGTTCATTAAAATACCTCCAATATTATATCTATTATGCTGCAGCTCTATATGATCTTGCTTAAGAAAGCCTTAGTCCTATCCTTGACAGGGTTGTTAAACAGGTTTTCCGGTGTATTCTCTTCAATTATTTCACCATTGTCCATAAATATCACTCTATTAGCCACTTCTTTCGCAAAGCCCATCTCATGAGTCACAACCAGCATGGTCATACCTTCCAAGGCTAGTGAACTCATTACTTCCAGGACTTCAGAGACAAGCTCGGGATCAAGAGCTGATGTAGGCTCATCAAAAAGCATAATCTCCGGCTTAGTCGCCAGTGCTCTGGCAATAGCAACCCTTTGCTGCTGTCCCCCTGAGAGCTTTGATGGGTATACATCCGACTTATCACTAAGTCCCACCTTATCAAGCAATTGGAGTGCATATTCTCTGGCATTGTCCTGATGAATTTTTTTCACCACTCTTGGAGCAAGCATGATGTTTTCCAGAACAGTCATGTGAGGGAATAGATTGAACCGTTGGAAAACCATGCCTATCTCAGAACAAACCTCTGATATTCTTTGCTTTGATGGCTTGAGCATATCCTTATTGTCTTTTCTATCGTAGATTAGTTCGTCTTTTATGAATATCCTTCCGCTGGTTATCTTCTCCAGTTGGTTTAAGGACCGGAGGAGTGTGCTTTTACCAGAACCGCTGGGGCCTATTATGCAGACCACTTCACCTTTTTCCACCGAGAGGTTTATGCCCTTTAGCACCTCAAGAGAACCGAAATTCTTATACACATTTTCCAATCGTATCAATTTGCATCCCTACCCTATTTCATATATTATCTTGCCAAATGCCTTCCGAAACGTGCTTCCATTCTAGATTGCAGCACTGTAAGTCCTGAGCAGAAGATCAGATATATCACAGCCGCTTCTGTATATAACCACAAGGGTTCATAGGTTCGCGCAGTTATCTGCTGAGCCACCTGGAACATTTCTGACACAGTAATAGTCGCCGCCAGAGAGGTATCCTTTACAAGGCTTATGAAGGAATTGGATAAAGGCGGTATTGCTACCCTTATTGCCTGCGGAAGTATTATATGCCTCAAGGCTTGAGCCTTCGACATTCCAAGAGCATGTGCCGCCTCCCATTGTCCACTCGATATCGACTGGATAGACCCCCTTATAATTTCTGAGCCATATGCCCCAACACTTAGGGAGAAACCGATAACTGCAGATGTTAAGGCATCCAGCGTTATCCCTATACTTGGGAGACCATAAAATATTATGAAAAGCTGCACCAGTAAAGGTGTTCCCCTTATAATCCAAACATAAAAACGGGCTATGACCTCAAAGGGTTTGATTTCTAAAACCTTTACTATCGCAACAACAAAAGCTATGACCACCCCAAAAAAGAAGGACAGGATGGTAAGTGGCACAGTAAATTGTATCCCCGCCTTTAAAAGCGGGAGAAAGGAATCAGTAAGTATTTGTACAATTCTTACCATTCTGTCTGACATATGAAATCACCTCATGCATTTTATTTGGACACGTCTGCCCCGAACCATTTCTCTGATATCTTAAGGTATGTGCCGTCAGCTTTCATTTCATCCAATGCCTTGTTGACCGCGTCTACAAGCTCCGCATTTCCTTTATTGAACATTATCCCCATTTGATCCATGGTATCCATCTTATCTACAATCTTTATAGGTGTCTCAGGTCTCTGCTTCTTAAAATCCAGGAAGGACAGACCGTCATTAATAGTAGCATCAATACGTTTGGAAGTAAGTAGGTCTATTGCTTGGTTAAACCCGTCGGTCTGTACTATTTCCGCTCCGAATGACTTGGCGATATCTGATAGATTGCTTGTAAGCGACTGCCCTGATTTCTTTCCTTTCAAATCTTCAAATGCTTTGATGTCAGTGTTTTCTTCATTTACTATGAGTACAGCCTTTGAAACGATATATGAAGTGGAGAAATCATATTTTTCGAGTCTGTCTTCTCTTATTGCAACCTCATTTGCTATGGCATCAAATCTTTTTGCATCCAAGCCGGCGAATATTCCATCCCATTTGGTTTCTATGAACTCGGCTTTTACACCCAAACGTTTTGCTATTTCCTCAGCAATTTCAACATCAAAGCCTGTAAGCTTGCCGGCTTCGTCATGGAAAGTAAAGGGTGCATATGTGCCTTCAGTTCCAAATTTGATCTTTCCCTCGGCTTTTATCTGTTCAAGCAGATTCTGTGGTTTTGCATCATTTCCTGATTGGTTTGCTGCTGTCTGGTTTGATGCGCTGCATCCACTGAATACCAACGCCAAAATGGTAATAATTGCTGTAACTAAAATAATTCTTTTTTTCATGATTAATCCTCCTATTATTATATATTACTATTCCTATTGTTTTTGTAGGTTATTGTATGCTGCATTGCATTAAAGTTTTGTTATCCCTCCTCGATATTATGTAATTTGTATAGTAGGAACTAAGGCAAAAAACAAAAACTCCCGCCTCTATTACAGAGGCGAAAGTTTATTTCGCGGTTCCACTCTGTTTATTTGCATCATTATGTTGGAATGCAAATAACTCGTAATTCCGGTACAATCATACCTTAATGCTATAACGGGCATACCCGTCGGAGCCTACTAAAATCAGGATTGATTCACAATCGCTAAAGTATTCGGTCCGGTGTTCCGAGATGCACTTCAGACAAGTTACGCTTAAAAGTCCTCTCAACATTGGACTTTCTCTCTGTCAGTTTCTCTTGACCTACTCTTCTCTTCAATACATTTCCCATTATTCCTACTGGTTTTATATGTTTTATTTTACTATATAATTTTAACTATGTCAATCGTTTTTTTCTACTTCTTTCAATGTATAGTTCATACTGCCAGTTTTATAACCAGACAGCTCTAATGTCACATATAGAAAGCCCAAGGATTTGAGCTTATCAGTAATTTGATCCGCAAAGGTCACAATCCGCCCTAGATCAGCCTTACCTACTTCTATCCTTGCTATGGTATCATGATGTCGAACTCTTAGCTCCGGAAAGCCCAAGTCTCTGATAAAGTCTTCCGCTTCGCCAATTACAACAAGCTTATCGGGTGTAATCTTCGTTCCATATGGAAATCTTGATGACAGACATGCAAAGGAAGGCTTGTTCCAAGTGCTCAATCCAAACTCTTTGGACATCTCACGTATATCGTCCTTTGTCATTTCCGCATCCTTCAATGGACTGACAACCCCTAGCTGCTTGGCGGCACGCATGCCTGGCCTGTGATCATTCCTGTCATCAAAGTTTGATCCATCAAAAACATACCTTAAACCATTATTCTTTGCTATCTCTGTAAGCTTGGAAAACAACTCATGCTTGCAATAAAAGCATCTATCCGGCGGATTGTCTGCAAAACCTGCTATCTCAAGCTCAAGGGTTTCAATTACTATATGTCTTATTCCTTGAGTTTCGGCAAAAAGCTTTGCCTCTTCAAGTTCCCTTTTGGGATAAGTTTCTGAATTTGCTGTCACAGCAATAATATTATCTCCAAGAACTTCTGAAGCAACCTTTAGTAGAAAGGTGCTGTCCACTCCCCCTGAGAATGCAACAACTGCTCCGTCTGTGTTCCTGATTATTTTTCTAAGGTTCTCCAGTTTATTTTGTAATTGCTCTTTCATATTTCTCCTCCGTTTATGTTTTACTTATTGCACTTATGCTATCTTATAAAACAACTCTTGTCTACCCTGTGCAGGTTTTACATTTAAGTATATAAAACATTTGTGAAGATATTATGAAGCTTTAATCGATTTCTATTGAGCTGATAACGTTAAAAGCCTCTGCAAAGATATTGCAGAGGCTTTTAAATCTATTAGATATGAAAGTTATTTAAATATTAAACAGCTTGTTCTGATTTTCCTTTATTATTCTGAAGCTTCATGTACACATAGAATGGTATTCCTACAAGCATTAACAGGAAGCCATACATTACAACTGTTGCGCCTGTTCCATATATTGCATATATTGAATATACAAATGCTAAAAGTGCCATGAATGAATTCTTAATGAAGTTCCAAACATTAAAGTCAGCAGAATGTTTTGTTAATAACAATATTTCAGCTGCTGCTGTAAATGAGTATGCTGGAAGGAACGCCAGTGTTGCGAGAAGCAGCATAAAGTTAAACGCAGATGTAAGTGAACCTACATAGTTCATTATAAGAAGAATGTTTGCGCAAACTCCTGCTACAATTAATGAAGTGTGTGGAGTCTTAAACTTCGGATGGATATTACCAAAGAATTTAGGGAACAACTTATCTTCAGCAGCTGCATATGAGCTTCTTGCTGTAGTTAAAATCCAGCCTGATGTTGCACCAAGTGTTGAAATTACTGCACCTAATGCTATCAGAGTTCCACCCCATGTTCCGCCGATTGCGAAGTTTATTATATCTGCAAGAGGAGCGCTTGATCCTGCCAACTTGTCCTGAGGCATTGCACCAATTGCAAGGAAACTGATTACTACATAAATAACTGCTGTTACTATAGTTCCATATATTGTACTTAATCTAATATTTCTTTCAGGATTTTTGATTTCTCCTGCTGGAACTGTTGCACTTTCAAGTCCAACGAAGGACCAGAGTGTAATACCAACAGCGGCTGGTATTGTTGCCATTGTGGAAACTTCAACTGATGATACTGTGCCAAAGTTGCCTCCATCAAACTTCATAGCAGCAATTCCTGCAAAGATGATCAGTGGAACTAACTTGCATGCTGTAGTAACTATACCAACAAGTCCGGCTCCCTTAACCCCTTTAATATTTATCCAAGTAAATATCCATAGTACAAGGGATGACATTAAAAATGCGAAAAGTCTGTTTTCTCCGAATACAGGGAAGAAGTAAGTAAAATAGCTCATGAAACCTGTTATAATTGCTGCGTTTCCAACCCAAGCACCTATCCAATAAGTCCATGCAATCAAGAATGCTGCAAATTCTCCAAAGGCAGCTCTTGAATAAACTATAGGTCCACCTGTCTTTGGCATAGCGGTACTCATTTTAGCAAAGCTTAAAGCTAATAAAATTGAACCGATTGATGTAATAATCCAGGCTATCATTGCAGCCTTTGGATTTGATGCTGCTGCAAGTCCTTGTGGAGCCATAAATATTCCTGACCCTATCATGTTTCCAACAACAATCGCTGTCGCTGCGGCTAGACCTAGTTCCCTCTTAAGTCCACCGTTTTCCAATGACTCGCTTTTGAACTTTTCTTTCATTAATATTCCTCCTCTTTGATAATATTTATGAGATAATCTTAGATTAACTCCGTTTATTATATGCTTCCAACTAAATATTTAGATTTAATTCAGTAAGGAATTAGTTATGAGCTTTCTACCCTTTATGGTTTTCTGATTTGAAGAATTTGTAACACATTCTTAATATAATTTACTAATGAGTATATTATACCATAAAAGTTGCTAAAGACAAGCGGTGTTTACGCTGCCTCTGGCGAAAGCAACCCACCCTACAATATAGGGGATTGGGGTAATATAAGCCTACGTCCCCTCGTAGGCTTATATTTATATCGTGCGGCTGCCCCTTGAAAACTGTCTAATGAGAATGTCTGTGATGCAGGTCCGGCAAATGAGTATGCTTATGTTCGACAGCTTCATGAGTATGTTCATGACTATGCTCTCCTATCACTTCCTGCTCATGGATGTGAATATGATGACCATCAATGTGGTTGTGCTTATGTTCATGAACTTCCTCAGTATGAATATGGGTGTGCTTGTGATCCTCAGATACTGCAAAATAGGTCCCAACCAACATAATTATCAATGCAATCAAAAAAGAATCAGCAATCCCTTCTTGTAATACAAACCATGAAATCAAGACTCCAATAAATGGTGCTGCTGCGTAAAAAGCACTCGTTCTGGCTGCTCCAAGTTCTCTTTGTGCTTTAATATAGAAGAATATACTTAGTCCATAAGCTACAAAGCCAAGTAAAAGGGCAAACGCAATATATGCAACATTGCTGCTATATTCCTTCAAAGTCATAGAGATGATGAGTGAACCAACGCCTGACCCAAAGCCTTTTACAACAACTATTTGCAAAGGGTCTTTTAACGAAAGCATACGTGTGCAGTTATTCTCAAAGCCCCAACATAAGCAAGCCATAATTACAAAAATTGACCCTATCGAAAATGAAAAGCTGCTAAAATCCTTAACTGACAGAATAATGCTCGAAATCGTAATAAGGGATATTGCTATCCACATTCTTTTACCTATAGCTTCTTTGAAAATAGACAAAGCAATAAGAGCTGTTGCAACGATTTCAAAGTTGTTCAGCAAAGATGCATTTGATGACGTTGTAATTGTTAGTCCTAACATCAAAAAAATAGGAGCCGCAATATCAAGAAGGATCATACCGACTACATATGGTATCTCTTTATTGGTCATTTTGGCTTCTATTTGCTCTCGCTTCCGTAATACCTTGAGCATATTAACAAGTAACATTCCTAAGCCAGCACCTAAATATAATAGTGCTGCCATTAATGTTGGTGGTATCTCTATGAGCAGCAGTTTTGATACAGGTGAACTAATACCATAAAGAGCTGCAGCCAAAATAGCCATAAGTATTGGTTGTATTTTTTTGTCTTTAGAAGCTAATTTTTTTATTTTTAATAAATCCATATATTGCCTCACTCACTAATCAAATCATTTTCGTATATTGGCTTAAAGCACGTTTTAAACTATTAATCTGGACTTCACCATCTCCATCACGAAGTGCGTCTAGTACACAATGATCCAGATGGTCTTCCAGCACAATTTGACTTATTTTCTGCAAAGCAGCTTTCGCTGAATTAAGTTGAATAATGATTTCATCACAGGGTTTGTTGCTTTCAAGCATCTTACGAATTCCACCTAATTGCCCTTCAATCCTATTAATTCTTTTACATAGCTTTTCAACATCATGGTGTTGTTGAGTTGACATTTTTCTTCCTCCTAATTTTAATAGTTATATGCCATATGCCCCTATTGGGCATATAATTATTGTATTCTCCTTTATGCCTGCTGTCAATCTACGATTAGATGCAAAAAAAATGCCGGCTAAGATGCGCAATGCACCTCAGTCGACGGTTGTATTTACACTTTTAACTGCCTATTCATATCTTAATTTCTTCCGAGTCTTCAAACTGTGCATTATACAATGATGCGTATACTCCATTGTTGTTTATAAGCTCCTCATGGCTTCCCTTTTCCTCTATGCCGTTATCGGTAAGCACCAGTATAGTCTTTGCCCTCTTGATTGTCGAAAGTCTATGAGCTATAACAAAGGTGGTCCTGTTGCTGGACAGGCTTTCCAGAGACTGCTGAACAACTTTTTCGCTTTGATTATCCAAGGATGAAGTAGCTTCATCAAGTATCAATATAGGCGGATTCTTTAGAAAAGCCCTTGCAATGCTTATTCTCTGCTTTTGTCCGCCCGAAAGCTTGACTCCTCTTTCTCCCACATAGGTATCGTAGCCCTTTTCCAGCCCCATTATAAAATCGTGAGCATTTGCCTTCTTGGCGGCGTCTATTATTTCCTCCCTAGAGGCTCCCGGCTTTCCATAATTGATATTTTCCAGAATTGTCCCTGCGAAAAGATATACATCCTGCTGAACAATTCCAATATTTTTTCTCAAGGATTCAAGCTTAATGCCCCTGATATCCCTTCCGTCAATCCTTATGGTCCCGCCAGTTACATCATAAAACCTTGGTATAAGGCTGCAGAGGGTGGACTTGCCTCCTCCTGAAGGTCCCACAAGAGCTGCAGTCTCCCCAGGCTCCAGGTTCAAGTCGATATCCTTCAGCACATGTCCTCCCTCATCATACTTGAAGGAAACACTCTCAAACTCGACTCTGCCTTTGACTTCCTCCAGTATAACGCTGTCCACGCTGTCTTTTATATCCGGCTCCGTATCCATGATTTCCAGGAATCTTTCAAAGCCAGTCATACCTTTTTGGAACTGCTCAGTAAAATTAATCAGTGATCTTATAGGCGTAAGGAAGGTATTTATATAAAGCAGATACGCAACAAGATCTGAGGTTGACGCTGCACCAAGCTTTATGAAATATGCTCCGGCAATTACCGCAACAATATATATTACACCGTTAAATAGCTCGACGCCGCTAAAGAATCGTCCCATGTAAAAGTAGCTCTCCTGCTTTGTCTTCAGGAAACCCATATTTCCTATGCTAAACTTCTCCTGCTCCACCTTCTCATTGGAAAAGGACTGCACTACCCTTACTCCAGCTATGCTATCCTCCAGCTGGGCGTTAATCTCCGCAATTTTCTGCCTGTTTCTCATAAATACGGAGCGCATTTTATTATTGTAGAAAATAGCAAAGACCATCATGAACGGGATGAATGCAAAGATTATCAAGGTAAGCTTAACATTGATGCTAAGCAATATGAAGAAGGAACCAAGTATCTTTATCGCAGAAATGAACACTTCTTCAGGACCGTGATGTGCAAGCTCGCTTATATCAAACAAATCATTGACTATCCTTGACATTATCTGTCCGGTCTTGTTGTTGTCATAGTATGAGAAGGACAACTTCTGCAGATGCGCGAAAATATCTTTGCGCATGTCGTATTCCATTTTTGCCCCCATTATATGACCCCAGGCAGTAATGAAATATTGGCAGAAATATTTTAGTATTTGTATGGCGAGCATTACTGCCCCTATCTTTATTATGATGTCAAAGGCCGTATTCAGCTCTGCACTAAGGCTCTTCTCAAGCAGGTACTTTACCAGCACAGGGAAGAGCAGGTCTACCCCCGCTGCTGTAAAGGCGCAGAACATATCAAGAAAGAACAGGCCTTTATAAGGCTTATAATATGAGATGAATCTCCATAGCTTATTCATTGGTCAACCTCCACATTAATACAATATAATAATCCTACACAACCAAAAAATCAACCATTAATATTATAATAGATGGTTGATCAATTCTAAATTATGTATTTATTTAGCCTTCCCCGCCGCTGCCTGTGCAGTGCACAACTCATTTCCCGGTTAAATGTCCTGCATAATTCCGTCTCATAATCATTGAGTCGTCTACAATCAAAATTTTTGCCACTTTATCACCCGGATTTATGCTTAAATGAATGAAACAATAACAATATGCATTCTACATTAAATATACTCTTTTTGCTTCGTTACTGTCAACTGACAGAGAATAATGTCGATTGCAAAAACCAAATATAATGCATTGGGTTTATTTAAAAATCCTAGCATTATATTCAGAAACCTTATTGGTTTTGAAGAAGAATATATGTGAACAGCAAGTGCTTTTTAACACAACAAATTTCTGATAATCAAGTGTTAAAAATGCACTTCCTTGATGTTGTATCTCTGCAGGATTAACATTTCTTTCAGTTAAGAGATACAAGCGCTGAGTTTTTAACTGTTACCCTTCTTGCTGCCCTTTCCTGTAATTATTGCAATTCCTATAATTATTAAAACGGCTGGTATTATATAATCCTTTAAGTCAACGCGTATATAAGTTCTCAGCAGTGCTGACAATCCTATGCCGCCTAAAATGGCTACAGGCACTAAAAGTCCTTTGTCATGGTTTCCAAACAGGTACAGTTCAAATAGGCCTATTGCAACACCTATAAGAAACAGCGGCCAAAGATCAGCCATCATGTGCCATCCGAAAAACACGTTGGCATAAAAAAGCGCTCCGTAAGTAGTGAGTATTCCTCCTGGCACAAGTATTCCAGGGTTCTTGTCAATTCCCGTGAAGAATGCAAAATGCATATATAATCCAGGAACCAGCAACGCCAGAGGCCATATATAGTTCCATGTGAAATTCAGATAACCCAGGTTCGACATGAGAAACAGTGCTCCCATAGCTATCAAAACAGTACCAATTACAATATTAGAATTCCTATTCATTATTTTACCTCCCATATATTTTGCGAAAAACATTATATATTTAATCCTTATGCTTTGCGTTTTATCTTTCATAGTAATATACGCGAAACTGGAATATATGTCTGATAAAAGTATGGATTTTCAAGAGGCTTTTTTTTAATTCCGCAGCAAGCCAGCTGCTACATATAAATTCTCAATTGCGCCCAACATATAATGAGTGATAATATAATTGTTATGGAAGTAATACTGCCAAAATGTGGAGGAGTATATGAAGGATTCAATAAGAAAACAAATACTTGGTATAAGGAATAAATTATCCGATTATGAGGTAAACAACCTCAGCGAAAGTATTTTTCTCAATCTGAGGAAAAACAGCTTTCTTGATAGCTCACTTCATGTGATGGTATATCTGGATTTTAAGCACGAGGTGAAAACCGACGCTATTATAAACTATTGCCTGGAGCAGAACAAAAAAGTATATATACCAATATGTATACCCGAGACTCATGAGGTTTCCATTTCAAGGATTACAAATCTGGAAGAGCTCCAATCAGGACATTTCGGAATACGTGAGCCCATGCTGCAGCATATCAGACTTGCCGACAGCAGACTTATTGACTTGGTGCTCGTACCGGGCATAGCCTTTGACAAGGTCGGAAACAGAGTGGGCTTTGGAGCAGGCTATTATGACAGGTTCATGAAGCGCTTGCAGCCGGGTGCAGTTAAGGCCGCCCTTGCGTTTTCCTTTCAGATAGTAGACTTTGTTCCATCAGATGAATACGATATTCCTGTAGATTACATAGTAACTGAAAAAGGCACAATCAGATGCACACATAGCAGTATAGACTAAGAATAACGAAATAGAAGGTGATAACATGCTACTTGACATTTTCTTTACTTTTTTTAAAATAGGCTCTTTTACGATTGGAGGAGGCTATGCAATGCTTCCCGTGATACAGCGGGAGGTTGTAGACAATAAAAAGTGGCTGGGCGACGAAGAGTTCTTGGATTCTATTGCCGTTACCAACAGCCTGCCCGGCCCCTTGGCTATCAACTGTGCCACTTTTGTAGGTTACAAAAAAGCCGGTTTTGCAGGAGCGATTTCTGCAGCTCTTGGAGCAGTTATGCCTTCCTTCCTGATTATACTGCTGATTGCTTTATTCTTTGGCTCGATTCAGGAAAATCCCATTGTTGAGTATGTATTTGCAGGGATAAGACCAGCAGTGGTAGCATTAATTGCTTATGCCTTGGTAAAGCTTGTAAAATCAATGGGTATAAATTTGGTTAACATATCAATCTCTTTGGCGGTACTACTAGCGATTCTCCTGCTTAATTTCCACCCCATAGTAACTATAGTAATATGCGGGGGTTTGGGATTTTTCCTCTTCAGAAAGGAGGAGAAGGCATGACTGCACTATTGAAGCTTTTTTTAGCTTTCCTCAAGATTGGAGCCTTCAGTTTCGGCGGAGGATATGCGGTTCTATCCCTTATACAGGAGGAAGTAATTGAAGGCAACGGCTGGATTTCACCGGAGGATTTCATTGATATTGTTGCCATAGCAGAAATGACTCCCGGGCCAATCGCCGTCAATTCTTCAACCTTTGTGGGTTACAAGGTCGGAGCTCTGGCAGGATCAGCCATTGCAACCTTTGCAGTTGTGCTGATACCTATTACAATCACACTGCTCGTATCGGTTTATTATAATAAGTTCAAGCATCTGAAGCAGGTAAACTGGGTCATACTAGGCATAAGACCTGCAGTATTGGGGCTTATCGCAGCAGCGTGTGTAAAAATTGGTAAGGTGTCTATTATTGATCTTAAGGGTGCGATAATTGCATTGCTGGTCTTTGCGGGAGTCTACAAGCTAAAGATAAACCCAATAATTGCAATAGTTATTTCAGGAGTGCTTGGAATAGTATTCTATGGAATGATGTAAATATCTGGTTGCCCATTGCCAAAAAATCCACAGTCATGTAACGCATGATTCTGGATTTTTCTTATTTTTGTTTTAAACTCTTGTTCTTTGTTAATAATATTACAGGGAAAGAGGTGATTTAGTGGCTTTAAAAGTAGGCATTCCCAGAGGAATGTATTTTTACAAGTATTATCCCTTTATACAGACCTTTCTTACGGAGCTCGGGGCTGAAGTAGTTCCTTCTCCGGAGACAACTAAGGAAATACTTGATAAGGGTGTACAGTACAGCATTGATGACGCATGTCTCCCGGTAAAGGTATACCATGGTCATGTAAATAATCTGAAGGATAAGGTGGACCGCATGCTTGTACCCCGCCTTACAAGCGTATCAAGGGGTGAATATATATGTCCGAAATTCGGGGGGCTTCCCGAGATGATTAAATACTCAGTTCCAGATTTGCCCCCCCTAATCGATACAGAGATAAACCTTTTAAAAAGCCAAAGGGAGCTTGTAAAAGCACTATATAAAATGGCATTTTCGTTAAGGTTCAAAAACCCGATGAGAATCAGCAAAGGCATAAATTTAGCGTTGAAGGCCCATGAGGAGTTTAAATCATCAGTACATAAAGGCAATACTCCCGACAGCGTAATTATGGTCAGACCAGATATTTCATACAAGCGCAAAATCACAATAGGGCTTATCGGGCACCCGTACCTGCTTTATGATAACTTTATAAACATGAGCCTGATAAAAAAGCTGAGGGATCGAGGTGCCGAAATATTAACTCCCGATATGATAGACCCACATATTATAAATGAAAGATGTATGGAACTTTCTAAAAGAATGTTCTGGAGCAGCGGCAAAAGCATTATCGGCAGTGCATTATACATAATGGACAATAGCTCCATTGATGGAATGCTGTCACTGACAGCCTTCGGCTGCGGAGTAGATTCTCTTGCGGGAGAATTCATTGAGAAATATGCTAGAAAATATTATAAAAAACCCTACATGGTGTTGAATATTGACGAACATACCGGAGATGCAGGCTTCAACACCCGCTTAGAGGCGTTTTTTGACCTATTGGACTGGAGGAATACAAATGCGGCTTACTTATCCGCACATGGGCGAAGCATACATAGCAATTAAAAGTCTTATGGATGAGGTAGGAGTTGAAAGCGTCATCCCTTCATTTACAACTAGTGCAACCTTAAGGCTCGGCTCTTCCATCTCACCGGAAACTATATGTCTCCCGTACAAGATTATGCTTGGAAATTATATTAACAGTATCAATGCAGGAGCAGACACAATACTCATCACCGGGAGCTGCGGGCCTTGCAGGTTTGGCTACTATGGTCCCTTGCAGAAGCAAGCCTTGGAGGAAGCAGGATATAAAGACATAGATATCATGATTCTTGACCCTCCGAAGGAAGGATATCGGAAATTCTTTGAAACAATCAAGAAAATTGCCGGAAACAATAGAGCAAATATCGTAAGGGCCTTTTTGAATGCTTATAAGGTATGCTGTGAAGTGGACAGCTTGAATGAATTGCTTTATTATACAAGGCCGCGGACTGTCAATAAAGCTGAATTACGGGCAATCGTACATGAGTTTAAGAGGAATGTGATGAATGCTAAGGGCACAGCCGAGATGCTGAGTTTAATCGGTGAAACCAAGAATCTTATAAAAAAAGTAAATATAGACACCAGCTTTAAGCCTGTGAGAATAGGAATCATCGGAGAGATATATACAATTATTGAGCCATTCACTAATCTTAATGTAGAGGAAAAGCTTGGGGACTTGGGTGTGGAAGTGCACAGGTCAATGACTGTAAAGGATTGGGCTCGCAATAATGTGATTCTTCCTGCTACCGGGCGAAAGCCGTATACGAAGGAAAAGAAGCTGTCGAAGCCCTACCTGCCCACTCTCATTGGAGGGCATTCCCAGGAATGCATCGGTCATGCAATACATTATGCAAAAATGGGCTATGATGGACTTATACAGATTTACCCCATGACCTGCATGCCTGAAATAGTATCCCGATCAATACTTCCTCAGATAGAAAAAGATTATTCCATCCCCATACTTTACATGATAGTGGATGAGCAGACAGGTGAGGCTGGATTCCAAACAAGGCTGGAGGCCTTTGTGGACTATATAGGGAAGAATAGAAGCAACAAAGCTAGTGGAGTACTCCACTAGCTTTTATCTTTCTCAGCATCCGAGTACTCTTCCTCTGCTTTTCTAAAGGGTGAGAACTCCACTAGTTCATCTACATGTCTGAGCCCACTTTTCCAAAGATACAGCATATATGGCAGGAAAAAAAGCAGCATGTAAAATTTCTGTGAAAACAGTATGAAATCATATATTCCATGAAGTATTACCGGAACTGCAAATCCAAGCAATAAATATTTCTGCCTGTACTGTGGCTTTGCAAATTTGGCTATGCCCAGGTAATATCCCATTGCTACGGAAAATAGAGCATGTGCAGGCACAGCAGTAATGGACCTGACAATTGCAGTGCTGAAGCCACTTGAAAGCACATATGCAAGGTTTTCGACAGTAGCGAAACCTAAGGAAATGAACACTGCATATACGATACCGTCATACATTTCGTTGAACTCTCTGCTCTTCCATATATAGAAGAAAAACAATAAAAACTTGGAGGATTCTTCTACAAGCCCCGCCACTATAAAAGCAGTATAGCCAGCGGTCAACAAGCTAAAGTCAGTCGTATCAAATATATTCAAGGTCATCTCTATAAAAAGTACCGGTATTACAAGGCCTCCGCCCAACAGGAATGCTTTTAAAAGCAGCCGCCTGGGCTCCTTTTCATATTTATCTCTGGTATAAAAGTAGTACAGCAAAGCAGCAGATGGAGCCACCGCCGCAGCCAACAAAAGCATCTCGACCCCTCCTTGTTGAATTAAATATATACTAAAATAAATAATGCGCAGAAAGCAAAGGAGAAACGGGAACCACGGTTTTCCTTCGGAAAAACACTGAAACCCACGGAAGACACGGCGAAAAAAAATAGACTGAAACATAAGTATTAATCGATAATGAAGTAAGAATCAAAAACCACTAATGCCGCTATATATTATATAAAATCAACCGTGCAATTCCGTAGGAATCCGTGGAACATCCGTGTGTTCAGTGGTATCCGTTCCCCTGTGTCACATTATTCTATAACTATTTGTTAGATTTATTACTAGACACATTGCCATTATTCTCAACAATTTTTATCTGTCTTTCATTTAATCCATACAGCTTATATAGTTCCCTGTCGATTTCATATGTAACAGCCCTTTTGTATTCCTCATTTTTACAATCCTTTAGCTGGCGAGCCTTCTCTTGTATGAGACTTCCGGCTATGGGCATAGGAATTCTCATTCTCAGCACTGTATTGGGATAATAATCATATAGGTTTTCACTGATTTTTTTTGCATAGCATTTAAAATAGTATTCGAACAGCTGTGAATTAAGGATTGCTGCAATATAATCCAATGAAATAATGCCTTCATATTCCTTCTTAAGCTTCAGGCTGTATATGTCCGCACTGCAGAAGTTGCCTGCTTCATCAACTGCAAAACGGCTGTTTGAGGACTTGTAGGGGTAGATTATTTTGGGCGACTCAAAAATCCCGTTGTTTCTGCCCCACTGCAGCTGATACCACTTCCGCACTCCCCGCCTGCATTCTCTTCTCTCTTGAAGTTTATCCCGGCAGCTTGCAATGTATTTTATAGCATTTGGAAAATCCTTCTCCTCCTGTATAAAATCAGAGTATATAAGGAACCTGTCAGTTACCTTTATACCATGCTTTAAGATATCACTGTTCTTAATCCATGGTCTCAAAAGCGATTTCTCTATCCCATGCTCCGAAACCTCACTTCCACTTAAAACAAAAGCCCTGTCACAGCCGGTTATTATACCCTGATAACTGTGGGCAATGTCTTTCAGAGTCACACTGCTCTTTGCTTCAAGAGCTGCAAATATTTCATATTTCTCAGGGCTTAAAAGCACCCAGCCATCATCCTTGAATTCCGTGCTATTTACAGTAAAGTGCTCAAAGCTTGAAGGAGCAAACAATTCAGCTTCTGAAGCAGCTATATTTTGTTTTTGCTTCAAAACTACAGTTTCGCCAACAAAGCTTCCCTTATTCAGCGTAATTATACAGGCAGCGACTCCTGCGTCCTGAAAAACGCGACTCCCGTAAAAGTCAACTACTTCAGTGATATTGCATTTATCGGTTATATACCTTCTAAGTCCCGCAGCAGATGGGCCTTCCATAAAGTATCTGGAAGTAATGAAGCTTAAAGTGCCCCCCTGACGCAGAAAATCTATGCCCCTTTTCAGAAAGCAGTAAGATATGTCAGACTTATCCATGTAAATTCCTTTATATATCTGCTGCAAGACTTTCTTATATTCACTGGATACCATCTTATGACCTATGTATGGAGGGTTGCCCAATATATAGTCGTACTCCCCTTCTACTCCGCCCAGCAGGCTGTCACAGCAGGCAAGATTCCCCCGGCATTCTCTCCCTGCCAACCGCATTAGTATTTCACCGGCTGTATCCAAAGCTTCCTGATCTATATCGGCACCCCATAAGTTGTTTTCAACTATAAAGCGCCCTATACCCTCCTTTTGCAGCTTTCCTTGCAGCTCTTTATTCCTGTCCAATATTGTCTCATAGTTTCTCTCGAACTTCTCCTTCAGCATCTGGAAGGCTTTTATAAGGAAAAGACCCGTCCCGCAGGCAGGGTCCAATATCCTGATATAAGGATTCTCTATCACATCTGCCTTGGACAGCACTTTCTCAGTCATTCTTTCTATGACCTCCGGGGGAGTATAGAAAACCCCCTTGTCTTTTCTGTCCCTGCGGCTTTTCTTCGATTGTACTTTATCACTCTCTTTGAGTATTGATTCTTTTATACTCATGCTTAACCTCATATCTACAGCTTTTCCATATATAATTTCCCCTGCAGGGGTTCCAGGATAATGTCCAGCCTGCCCTCAACAATGTCAATACCTTTACTGCCCTCAAGCAAGTCATACATGCTGCTCTTGCACCATTTCCCCATGTCTATTGATACATGGCGCCGGCTGTCCCTGCTCCTGTTCACCAGCACAAGGGCAGTATTGTCCTCACAATGCTCCCCGAATGCATCCCTGCCATTATCTATACTTCTTACATAACCATAAACATCGCCTTCAGCATATACCGTAATCCATTTGCCTGTGCTGAAAACATCATATTTGCCTCTAATAGACGTTATAGTCTTATACCAATCAAGCAGTTCAGAGTTTTCATTTCCCCAAGGATAGGTTCCCCTGTTCAGAGGGTCCTTGTACCCCTCCAGTCCTGCTTCATCTCCATAATATATGCTTGGAACTCCAGGAAAGGTCATTTGTATAAGCGACAATAGCTTAAGTCTTGCTATGCCTAGAGACCTCTGACTCTCAGGCAGGCGATATGTTTCCTTTTGCATCTGCGACAGCTGCTGCTCCCCGGGGGCATCCCCCAGTATGGTCAGTATTCTTGGAACGTCATGGGTACCGATCAAATTCATATTGCTGTAGAAATTATGGAGAGGATAATTCTCATAAATACTCATGAGAACTTCATTTGCATGTCTTGCATCGTGTCTCCCGGTAAAAAAGTCGATCATTATTTCCCTAAAGGGATAATTCATTACTGAATCCAGTTCCTCTCCCATAAGATAAGCCCTCTTTTTTCCATAGCTTTCCTTATTAGAGGCATCTTCCCAAACTTCTCCCATAAGTACCGAGTCAGCATCCTTTTCCTTCATAGCCTTACGGAGAATGCGGATAAATTCGTCGGGAAGCTCATCTGCCACGTCCAGACGCCAGCCCTTTGCACCCAAGTCCATCCATTGCTTTATGACGCTGTTCTGCCCGGTAATTATATAGTCAACATATCCAGGATCCATTTCATTGACATTGGGCAGGCTTTCGACTCCCCACCAGCACTCATAGTCATCCTTGGAGCACTTGAAGCGGTACCATGAGTAATATGGGGATTCTGTTGACTGAAACGCTCCTATACCGGGATAGCTGCCATACCTGTTGAAGTATATGCTGTCGCTGCCGGTATGGCTGAAAACCCCATCCAGCATAATAGATATCCCCCGCTGTTCCGCCTTTTTGCACAAGTCCTTGAAGGTCTCATTGCTGCCAAACATCGGGTCTATCTTTTTATAATCCGCCGTATCGTATTTGTGGTTACTGGGTGCCTCAAAAATAGGATTCAAGTAAATCACAGCGATACCCAGCGCTCTTAGATAGTCCAGCTTATCTATCACACCCTGAAGGTTTCCTCCGAAAAAGTCCCACCTGGCTATTGAGCCATTCTCACAGTCCTTTATATAAGTAGGGGTATCCTCCCAATTGGCATATATGAAGCTGTTCTTCTTAGGGTTCAGCGCCTTGCCGTCTTTGCTCCCATTATAGAATCTGTCCACAAATATCTGGTACATTATTGCTCTTTTATACCAATATGGAGTTTTTGCTTCTCCCTTATATACTGTAATCTGATATCTTGGAGGGATTGTATCATATACGCGGCCTATACCTCCCAGCGAGCTTTCGCTGTTCCCGCAGTAATACTTTCTGCCCTCCATGACTAGCTCAAAATAGTACCACAGAAGTCCCGGCTCCTGTGGTACATCCACTTCTGCAGTATAGTGCATTGCTTCTCCCGATTCGTCCTTTAAGGCTAAGCCCAACCTCTGTTCAATGCCGCCCTCTATACTGATTATTACATCAGCTGAGCTTATTGGACTCGAGGTGTGAACTGTAAGCCCCAGGCTGACTTTGCTGCCGCAGGGAACTGCACCAAAGGGGAAACGATATTTTTCCTCATGAGAGTTATGAAAAAACAATGTATTCGTCATATAATCACCTCTTTGACCCCCCATATGCCTGTTGCATATTCCGATATTGTCCTGTCGCTGGAGAATACTCCAGAGTGAGCAATATTGTTTATACTCATCCTTGCCCACTTGGATTTTTGCCGATAGAGCTCATCCGCCCATTTATGGGCTTCCACATATGCATTAAAGTCTTTCAGCACAAAGTACTCATCGTTTTGCAGCAGCAGGTGGTTGTAAATGCCCATGAACTCAACATTGCTCACCGGGAAGAAGCCGTTTACCAACTGGTCTACAACTTTTTTAATCCTTGGATCATTGTTATACATCTCGACTGCATTGTATCCACCTTGCCTGTAGTAATCCATTACTTCTCTTTCTGTCATTCCAAATATAATAATATTTTCATCCCCGACTTCATCCCTTATCTCGACATTTGCCCCATCCAGAGTAGCGACAGTAATGGCTCCATTCATCATGAGCTTCATATTTCCTGTACCTGAGGCTTCCTTTGTGGTAGTAGATATCTGCTCACTCACATCAGCTGCCGGAATTATCCTTTCAGCCAAAGATACCTTATAGTCTTCCATAAATACAACTTTAAGCTTATTTTCAATGGTCCTGTCATTATTTATTTTATCGGCGAGGGTGTTTATAAGCTTAATCTCCTGTTTAGCCAAATAATACCCCGGTGCCGCTTTGGCCCCGAATATGAAGGTTCTTGGGATAATATCCAGCTTGGGATTCTCCTTCAAACAATTGTAAAGGTGCATTATATGGAGCACATTAAGAAGCTGTCTCTTATATGCATGCATTCTCTTTATCTGCACATCGAATATTGAGCTTGGATCAACATCTATTGAATACTTCTGTTTTATTATTCTTGCCAACTCCAGCTTATTATTCTGCTTTATTCTCATTATCTTTTCCTGAACTGCAGCATCATCCTGATATTTTAATAGTTTTATAAGATCTGTGGGATGCTTTGCCCAACTGGTCCCTATGGTCTCCTTAAGCAGCTGTGCCAGCTCGGGATTTGACTTCAGCAGCCACCTTCTATGGGTAATGCCGTTGGTCTTGTTATTGAACTTGTATGGATAGAAATGATAGAAATCCACAAGCTCCTGCTTTTTCAATATTTCAGTATGAATCTTGGCAACCCCGTTTACACTGTGGCTCCCCACTATTGCCAGGTGTGCCATTTTCACATATCCTTCCGCTGTAATAGCCATTCTTGATATCTTGTCCCATTGACCGGGATATCTATTCCACAAATCCCTGCAAAATCTCTCGTTTATCTCCTCAATAATCATATAAATTCTCGGCAGCATTGATTTGAACATATCTATAGGCCATTTTTCCAGTGCCTCGGATAGAATAGTATGATTGGTGTAGGAAATAGTATTTGTAGTTATCTTCCATGCCGTATCCCAGTCTATGCCTTCCTGGTCCATGAGAATTCTCATTAGCTCAGGTATGGCCACTGCAGGGTGAGTGTCATTTATATGAATTGCCACCTTTTCATCAAAATCCTTAATGCTTTCATTTGCATGCTTGTAGGTTCTTACAATACTCTGCAGGCCCGCAGACACAAAGAAGTACTGCTGCTTGAGTCTCAGTTTCCTGCCTTCTACATAGCTGTCATCAGGGTAAAGCACCTGTGATATGGCCTCTACAGAGTATTTGTTCTCCACTGCCTTCATGTAATCCCCTTTGCTGAAGGAGGATAAGTCGAAATCCTTCTCTGGGTTTTCTGCACTCCAGAGCCTTAATGTGTTAACAGTTTCATTTTTATAACCCATTATCGGTGTGTCATAAGGAACTGCCAGCACTGTGTCATAGTTCTCATGCTTGAATTTTAGCTTGTCGTTCTCATACTCGGTGGCCACATTTCCCCCAAACCTGACTTCAACAGCCTTGTCAGCCTTCCTCATCTCCCAAACATTTCCCTCTCTGAGCCAATTCTCAGGGAGCTCCACCTGATAGCCGTCAACGATTTTCTGATGGAACAGTCCATACTTGTATCTGATTCCACAGCCATGCCCAGGTATTCCAAGGGAAGCCATGGAATCAAGAAAGCAAGCAGCCAGCCTTCCAAGTCCTCCATTTCCAAGCCCAGCATCAGGCTCGGCAGACTTTATCTCCTTCAGGGTGGTTCCGAGTTCTTGAAGCACTTCCTCGCAGACCTTCTCCATATCGGTATTTACCAGGTTGTTGCCCAGGAGTCTTCCCAGCAGGAATTCAATAGAGAAATAATATACCTGCTTTATATTCTTTTTATGATATTCTTCATTTGTCTTAATCCAATCCCCTGATACATAATCCCTGATTAGGCTTCCAAGAGCTGTATACCGGTCATTGTTTGTTGCTTCCTCAAAGCTTTTCGCATGCATGGTTGATATTTTTTTCAAGTAATCATGTTTAAATCTATCTTTACTTATAATCATAATTGCCTCCTAGTTTTGTGTATACAAAACATTCATCGATTTTGTCCATTCGTTCAGCTTTGCTGCACGCTGACAGGCTTTGCCTGGAAGGGACATTAAATAACGATTTATAGCGAATAATGTTACTTTATTATATAATATTTTCAAAATTTAAACTATGGATAAAAAAATGTATTATTCCTTGTAATACCATGATACGAAAAAAGCGCAGAATGTGCGCTCTTTTTTCTATGTAATGCTTTGATAAAGCTTCTTATATGCCATTGCAGTTCTCTTCCAGCTGTAATCCTCTTTCATGGCGTTCTTTGCTATCTGCAGCCAGCTATCGCCCTTATAGTACTCCAAAGCCTTCTTAATTGCGCCAAGCAGGTGCTGCGGCGTATACTGGCTGAAGCTGAAGCCGTTTCCTTCGCCTGTGCTGTCATTGTATGCCTTGACTGTATCTTTAAGTCCGCCGGTTTCCCGCACTATGGGAATGCAGCCATAACGAAGAGCAATAAGCTGCCCCACTCCACAGGGTTCAAAAAGGGATGGCTTCAAATAGAAGTCTGAAGCAGCGAAAATCTTGCGGGCAAGCACATCGTCATATGTAATGCTGGCTGAAAACTTATCTGGATAGTTGTTCTCATAATTCCTGAACAATGTCTCATAATTGTTATCTCCCTGACCTAACACCACCAGCTGAACATCCATTGCAAGTATGCCATCGAGCACATTAGCTATAAGATCAAGTCCTTTTTGTCGTGTTAAGGTGCTAACCAATGCAAGCATCGGTATATCCTTGTTGACAGGCAGCTTTAACTGCTCCTGAAGTTTTGTCTTGTTCAACGCTTTGTTTTTAATATTTTTAGAATCATACTTCACAAAGATTCCCTTATCGGTTTTGGGGTCAAAACTGCTGTAGTCAATTCCATTTACAATTCCGAAAAGTCCTTCCCTCTTCATTCTCAGCAAGTCATCCAACTGCTCACCGAAGAAAGGTGTCTGGATTTCCTCCCTGTATGTATCGCTTACTGTCGTAATGACATCGGAATAATTGATTCCACCTTTCGTAAAGCTTATCCCTCCGAAAAACTCCACCGCATCTACGTTAAAGTAATCATCACCCAGATCCAATAGCTCTCCAAGAACTTCCTTTGGGAAAATACCCTGGTATTGCAGGTTGTGTATTGTAAACACGGTTTTTATGCCATTATATGCAGCATCACTGTCATAATGTGCTTTCAACAGCAAATTAGCCATCCCGGTCTGCCAGTCATGGCAGTGCAATATATCCGGCTTAAAATCCAAATACCTGATGGCTTCCAGGGCAGCCCTGCAGAAGAATGCATACCGCTCCGCTTCATCATAGAACCCATACATCCCCTGACGTTTGAAGTAATACTCATTGTCTATGAAGTAGAAGGGCATTCCTTCGTATTTTATTTCTTCCACACCACAGTATTGGTTTCTCCAGCCTACAGGTACGTTGAATATACTTACGCAGGACATCTTCTCTCTGAAAAATGATGGTATATCCCCGTATTTGGGAATCATGACCCTGGCATCTATCCCTAATCTTCGAAGCTCTCTCGGCAATGAGAAAATCACATCCCCCAGACCTCCGGACTTTATAAAGGGAAATGCCTCTGAAGCTATAAAAAGCACCTTCATTTCAACTACTCCCCCCATAGATAAACTGAAACTATATTATAGCTTTCTTCTCTATAACAATTGGGTAGTTTTGATCCCCCTTAAGCTGTTTTTCCTTTGTTATCTTCACACTCTTATCAAGTATTACATTCCTTAACAATGAATCCTCTTCTATAATACAGTTCTGCATTACAATGCTGTTTCTGACCACTGCTCCCTTTTTTATCTTCACACTTCTGAATATAATGCTGTTCTCCACCTCGCCGTTTATTATGCATCCATTAGCTACCAATGAGTTTATCACCCTTGCATCTTCTGCATACTTTGTCGGCGGCTCATCCTTTACCTTTGTATATATAAGCCCATTTTTAAAGAACAGCTCCTTTGAAATATTCAGATCCAAGAGCTGCATATTCGCCCTGTAATAGCTCTGTATTGAATTGACGCAGGCAAGGTAGCCATCGAACTTATACCCGTATACCTTGAACTTGTCTAAGTTCTTATGTACTGCATCCTTAAAGTAGTCACAGTCACCCTTGGATATGCAGGTATGGACTATATCCAAAAACAGTGCTTTTTTCATAATGAATATATCCATAGAAATGTTGCCTTCACTCTTTTTACCCAGATTAATATCGACATCTGTAATCCTGCCGCTCTCATCCAAGGTAAGAGTGTTGCAATATTTGAAATCCTCGGTGCAATTGTCCACTTGCTTGTATACCATTGTGATGTCTGCTCCTGTTTCATTATGATGCTTTATTGCATTCTCATAATTCAAGTTGCATACCATGTTGCTTGAGGTCATAATGATATTGTTCTGCTTGCTTAGATGAATATAGTCAATATGGTTCTTGAAATTCTCCATATCTCCCCTGTAAATGCCCAGAGTATAATAGTTAAACATAGGTGTCATTATAAAAAGTCCGTCGTTTTTCCTGTCCAGATCCCAAGCCGCTCCCGTCCCCAGATGATCTAAAAGAGACCTGTATTTGTTCTGTGTGAATATGCTGATATTCTGAACGCCGACGTTCACCAGGTTTGAAAGAGTAAAATCTATCATCCTGTATCTTCCGGCTATCGGTACTGCAGCTATAGGTCTGTTATATGTCAATTCCTTTATATTGTCCTCTCTCTCGCTTAAGTTGATAATTCCCATATAGTCCAGCATGATTATCCCTCCCTCAGTGTATTTAGGTGCACCCGGTCACTCATTGTAAGCAGTGCCTTCGGACAGCTGCTCATATTCCCCTACGAGCGCAATGGATTTGGATTTGCTGTCGCCTATCCTGCAGTCGTCCTTAATGACAGATCCCAAACCTATTATGGCGCGTTCTATAGTAACATTGTCGCCGATTAAAACCTTCGGCATCACAACAGTGTCAATAACCTTTGTGTTTTTACCTACGTAAACTCCGGGGAACAAAACTGAGTTTCTTACTTCTCCATATATGACACAGCCTTCACCTACCATTGAGTTCTTTATAACAGCAGTTTCCCCTGCAAAATGAGGCGGTCTGATAGGATTTACCGAATAAATCTTCCACATTGGGTCGTAAAGATTAAGCTCGTTATCCTCCTTCAGCAGGTCCATATTAGCTTCCCAAAGGCTTTCTATAGTACCTACGTCCTTCCAGTAGCCTTCAAAGGGATATGCATAAAGCTTCATCCCATTGTTCAGCATCTGAGGTATGACATTTTTGCCAAAGTCATTGCTGGAGCTAAGATCTGCTTCATCTTCCATCAGATACTTTCGCAGAACCTCCCAGTTGAAAATATATACTCCCATTGAGGCTAAATTGCTCTTCGCTTTCTTAGGCTTTTCATCAAATTCATATATTCTGCTGTCAGGTTCAGTGTTCATAATCCCGAACCTGTCGGTTTCTTCCCATGGAACCTCTATAACTGCAAGAGTGGCATCTGCTGACTTCTGCTTATGAAAATCCAGCATTTTTGAATAATCCATTTTGTAAATGTGATCTCCCGACAGCACTACAACATAGTCAGGATTGTGCCCATCTATGAAATTGATATTTTGATATATCGCATTGGCTGTACCCTTATACCATTCCCCGCCCTTTTCATTCACATAGGGTGACAGAAGTGTAACCCCGCCTTTTTTCCTATCCAGATCCCAAGGGCTGCCAATTCCTATGTGCGCGTTCAAAACCAGTGGTTGATATTGTGTCAATACACCTACAGTATCTATTCCTGAATTTGAGCAATTGCTTAGTACAAAATCAATGATTCTATACTTACCCCCAAAGTATACAGCGGGCTTTGCAATCTTCTTCGTAAGCAAAGTCAGCCTGCTGCCTTGTCCGCCAGCCAGAATCATGGCAATCCATTCTTTTTTCCTCATGCATACCCCTCCTTAAATTATTCAGGTTATCCATATCTATTAATATCCATAATGATTTATTCTCGTATCATAGTAAATTATAGAAATTTGTTACGAGTTACGGGTTACGAGTTGCGAGTTTTAGCTATGGCTTCGAAGCCTTTGCTTAATCGCGTAACGCGAAACACGAAACGCGCAACCAGAATTAAACCCTTAAAAGCTCAGGCTCTAGAGCTTCAATACTTTCTACATAAGAATCCACTTCTTCTAAATTACCGACAGGTTTAAAATATACAACAGCCAGCGGTGGTACCTTTATCTCTATTAGGTATTGCTGATTCTGCCATTTCAGTTTTTTTGCACTCATGATTTCTTCATTTTTCTGTCCTGAGCCCCCGAACTCCTGCCAATCGCTATTGAATACCTCGGTATAATCACCCTTGTATGGCACTCCGATTTTGTAGTCTTCATAAAACCCAGGAGTAAAATTGCATACTGTTATAATAGTATCCTTAGGGTCCTTACCTTTGCGCATGAAAACTATTATGCTCTGATTGAAATTATTGGCATCAATCCATTCAAAGCCTTCAAACACATGGTCCAGCTCCCATAATGCCGGCTCTTTGCTATAAACTCCATTTAGATATTTTGCATAATGCTGCATTTTCCTGTGCATTTCGTAGTCCAACAGCAGCCAGTCCAGGCTGGAGTCAAAACGCCATTCTATGAACTGTCCCAGCTCTCCTCCCATAAAAAGCAGCTTCTTTCCAGGATGTGCTGCCATATAGCCTAGGAATAACCTGAGGTTTGCAAACTTCTGCCAGTAATCCCCGGGCATTTTATCCAGAAGCGACTTTTTTCCATGTACCACTTCATCATGGGATAGTGGCAGGATGTAGTTCTCGGTAAATGCGTACATAAGTGAAAATGTAAGCAGGCTGTGATGCCACTTTCTGTGTATAGGATCCATTGACATGTATTTGAGCATATCATTCATCCAACCCATATTCCACTTATAATTGAAGCCAAGCCCCCCAAGATAGGTGGGAGCTGTCACAAGAGGCCAGGTAGTGGATTCCTCAGCTATCATAAGCACATTGGGGAAGTATTCAAAAACAATCTTGTTAAGCTTTCTTATGAAATCTACCGCCTCAAGGTTTTCCCTGCCGCCATATTTATTGGGCGCCCATTCCCCGGGCTTTCTCTCATAGTCAAGATAAAGCATGCTTGCAACTGCATCTACTCTCAGTCCATCTATGTGATACATTTCGAACCAGAAAACCGCATTGGATATCAAAAAACTGTGTACCTCCGGCTTTCCAAGATCAAAATGGCAGGTGCCCCAGCCATAGTTCTCACCCTTTCTCGGATCACTGTACTCATAAAGGGCAGTACCATCAAAAAGTCTCAAACCATTATCGTCCTTGCAGAAATGTCCTGGAACCCAGTCCAGTATTACTCCTATCCCCTCCTGGTGACACTTATCTACAAAGTGCATCAGGTCTCGAGGTGAGCCGTATCTGCTGGTTACTGAATAATATCCGGTGGATTGGTAGCCCCAGGAGCCATCGAAGGGATGCTCAGTAAGAGGCATCAGCTCTATATGGGTGTAGCCCATGTTCTTAACATAGTCCACAAGCTCCTCTGCAAGCTCCCAGTATGAATAATACTCTCCATCAGGTTTTTGCTTCCAGGAGCCCGGATGCACTTCATAAATGTTAATAGGGCACTCGTATATGTTTGCGTTTTTGCGTTGTTCCATCCACTTTGCGTCATTCCAATTGAAGCCTTTGAGTAAAACCAACTTTGACGCTTTACCCGGTCGAAGCTCTGAATAAAAGGCATAGGGGTCTGATTTAACAATGACACTGCCATCCTTTGCATGTATCTCATATTTGTACATATCCCACTCTTTCAAGCCGGGAATAAACGCAGACCATATGCCGGAATCGTCGGTTCTTTCCATAGCAAAGCCGGCTCCCTTCCAGCTGTTAAAATCCCCTAATAAACTTACAGAACCGGCATTTGGAGCCCATACGCGGAATACTGCTCCATCAAGTCCGTTTGTATTTGTAAGATGTGCACCCAGGAAATCATAACTCCTATAATGATTTCCCTCCCGAAAGAGATAAGCATCATAGGAGCTAAGGGGTTGCTTTTTCATATGCATCCCCTCCTTGTATTATTTTTGAATATTTTGAATTTACCTTATAATTCTACAAACCCTATTTTTTTCCTTCTGACTAGTAAAATTTTCAAAAAACAAAAATATACCTCTAATGCTGGATTTCGTATTGATAATTAAACTTGACGTGTTTCAGCAGCGGGTATATAAAAGACACTCAACATTATATTATTGCTGAGGCAAGAATATTACTCTATAGCTCCAGATTAGTATTCATTTTATTGAGATATTTTATAAACTCTTGCTGCTCTGCCTCCTCCATGGGAAAAGGCCTTCCCGATCTTATGGTACCGGGTACTGCCTTAACGGACCTAAGCACTCCTTTATTGTCATACCTTACGGTTGCCATTATAGTTTTGTTGCATATTTCTGCATGTGAGGTTGTAAAGAAGAAATTACCCAGGCTGTAAAATATCGGCCTGTCATTGTACATTTCAATTCCCTGTACAACATGCGGATGATGTCCCACTATGACATCAGCTCCTGAATCAACCAGCTTATGTGCAAGCTCTGTCTCTTCCTTCCTCACAACGATTGATCCTTCCTTGCCCCAATGCAATGAGACTACCATAAGGTCGCATTTTTCATTCAAATTCTTCACGGCCTCTAAAACTTCTGCTTCATGAACCTTGTAAGCTCCTATTATACCAGGCTTTTTAGCTCTGGCATACCAATCCAAACTGGGTATTACTCTTGTAAAAGCAATAAAACCAATCTTGACTCCCTTTTTCTCTATTACAACTCCATTGGAAGCCTCTTGCTTGTTGTAGCCTCCGCCCCCATAGCTTATACCATTTTCCTTCAGCAGCTTCATAGTATCATTGAAGGCTGATGGTCCATAATCCAGTACATGATTGTTTGCAATACTCAATGCTGTAAAATTGTGTTTCTTCAAGTGGGGAGCGAGCTTTGGACTGCTCCTGAAGGTATATTCCTTCTCCTTTATTGGCTGTCCTCTACCGCTGAGAGCTGTCTCAAGGTTTCCAAAAACAATATCACTGCTCTTGAATTGCTTTTCATAACCTTCAAAAACATAGTCCTCCCCCTTCGACTTGATAAAACCGGCAACCGACTTATCAAACATCATATCTCCTACAAAAGAAAGCACCAGTTCTTCCTGATCATCTTTCTGCTGCACTGTTTCCTTCACACTGCTGCTCTGCTCATTCTCCTGACTGCTCTTAATATTATTCTGCTGACTGTCCGCTCTTGAACAGCCTAGAAATATAATTATCAAAACCATCGCAAATAAAGCTGCGAGTCTTTTCATTTTTTCACCCCGCTATTCACCCTTTTTTCTATTCACAAAGGGTATTACCTTAGATTTACCGCTTATTAAAGTTCCTTTTGCCTTACCATACTCATCCAGTTCGGATTTCAGTGCAAGCCAAATAAATGTTATTACAGCTATATCATCCAGTATCCCAAGCCCGAGAATAAAATCCGGAACTATGTCGACAGGGAAAACAAGATATAGTGCACTCCCGATTATAAGCAGCTTTTTAACAAAAGGTACATTCTTATCCTTCAAATACTGTATCGTCAGCTTTATT
This sequence comes from Clostridia bacterium, assembly GCA_035628995.1. NCBI lineage: Bacteria > Bacillati > Bacillota > Clostridia > Clostridia bacterium. The sequence goes on from DASPIR010000034.1 coordinate 46,467, forward strand.
CTTTTAAACATAGTATCATCCTCGCAAGTTATTGTTCAAAGCTATTGTCGGGCGATTCATGAATCGCCCCTACTCCTCGTAACCTCGCACCAATTATATTATTGATTAATTCGACTAATGTTATGTATTTCCTGCAAGTACCAAATATTCAACTAATAGAAAATTTTAACTTCACACGGCTATTCTACTGTAGTATAATAGAGGCAATAAGACAGGCTTAATTCCATAGTGGAAGCGGGGGATATACGTCTGGGGTGAATAGCATGACATCTTTCTGAATGCTTAGGATTACTCTCGATCCGAATCCGTCAACTAACCTCGTAAGCCAATTGAGAGGAGATATCACATGAAAGGCAATACCTTAAAGAGAGCATTTCTTATCCCACTGTGTTTGGCGCTGATATTCAGTATGACTATTTCTTTATACGCCGACACTTCCTCTTTTAAAAAAGGGGACAAATCCGATGAAATAGTAAAAGCACAGGCAGCATTAAAAAAACTTGGCTTTTTTGATGAAGTCTGTACAGGCTATTTCGGAGATGTTACAGAAGACGCAGTACTGAAATTCCAGAAAAAAAATGGTTTGGATGCTGACGGCATATTGGGTTCTGCGACAATCAGCTTGATTAATAAGCTTGCAGGAGAGCATATTGCAATTCCCAGCCGTTCCTCAGCTGCCCGAAAGGATACAACCAAGGTCAATGTCAAGTACAAAATCAAAGATGGTGATACTATATGGGATATAGCAGCTGATTATAACGTAACTGTTGATTCCATACTTCAATATAACAATCTTAATGAGAAAAGCATACTTGATATAGGTGATGAGATTATAATACCAAATGTAGTTAAAGTGGTAAAGCCATCCCCTGCCAAGCCTGCTGAAACAAAACCTGCAACCCCCGTACAGGATAGCTCAGAGCTGGAAAACATATATGACTATAATAAGAATGTTTATGTTGTAAAGGAAGGGGACACTTTTGAATCCATTGCAGAAGATTATGGTGTTACCGCAGAAGCAATTAAGAACGAAAACAACTTCAGCAGCGACACAACTCTTCAGGCAGGCCAGGAAGTAAAGATTCCCGAAGGCAACGATAATAATATAGAAGAGGATCCAAAGGACGAGCCCAGCACATCAGCCACAAAAGGCGAATACCTGGATTGGTTCAAAGAAGTACAGTATATTTATGAAAAGGGTGACACAGCCACAGTAACCGATGTAGAAACAGGCAAATCCTTTAAGGTAAAGAGATTGTACGGCAGAAACCATGCTGACTCCGAACCCTTGACCGCCGAAGATACAAAAATCATGAAGAGTATCTACGGAAGCTGGAGCTGGGACAGAAGAGCGGTAATTGTGACTATAGAGCATAAAGGTGTAGAAAGAAAAATAGCAGCCTCCATGAACGGCATGCCCCATGGCGGTGAATCGATAGGAAACAACAACTTCAAAGGTCATTTCTGCATCCACTTTAGAAACAGTAGAACCCACAGCGGAAGCAGACTGGATCCCGGACACCAGAAGGCTGTTAAAAAAGCAGCAGGACTATAGTTTAGGAAACATAAAGCCCCTCAATTTCGAGGGGCTTTGCTATTTGCTTATAGGATTATTATGCCAACATGCCTTTTTTTTAATATTATTTTATAGTTCAGAAGGATATTTGAATTTTACATAGTAATATATATCATATTGACAATTGAATTACCTATCACCGAGGGAACTATGCATCAAATAATTTGTTAAAAGGAATGTGATTAGATGAATGATAAAATAATTGATGTTCTTAAGTACTTCTTTCTCACGTTTTTTTCCCTCGGATTAATGTATTATATAGCCAGAAGCAGCTTAAACCTTGGATTAGTGCTTCTAGTATCCATAGCATTTACAGTTTTGTATGCTCTGGATAAGTTCAAGGTATTAGGCAAACTTTTTTTTCCTGAGAAAAGCATTACTTCTCAGAACACAAAGAAGGACCAAGCTATGTAGATGCTTACGGAGTCTCAATGAGGGGCTCTTTTTTAGTTTTAAGCTTCGGCCTCTTAAAATTAAGTTTACAGTATTTACTTTTAATTTATTAGTGGTATAATTAAACCATAGAATTTATTTAATAATAATCGTTATCGTACATATGAGAAAGTTGTTAATTCATTATCATACTCTTCCATTTTATACCTAAGATGTCTTGACAAATGTAAATATTTACATTATGCTTTTTCTATATGAATAATAATTTCGCTGGAGGAATAAACATGGTTGATTTAATTAAATATCTAAAGGAAAAGGGCTATAAAGTAACTCCCCAGCGTATAGCTGTTTACGACATATTGAAGAATACAAAAGAGCATCCCAGTGTGGATATGCTATACAACAGGTTACAGCCTGTATATCCTACAATGAGCCTTGCCACAGTATACAAATCCCTTGAAGTATTCAAGGGGTTGGGGCTGGTACAAGAGCTTAATGTTGGGGAAGACAAATTCAGATATGATGCTAATGTTAGTCAACATCCGCATATTACCTGTGCAGGCTGCGGAAAGGTTGAAGACGTAGAAGACGAAATGCTGTTTGACCTTATGGAGCAGGTATCGAATAAGACAGGTTACAAGTTGGTTAGCCAGCAGCTTTATTTCTTTGGTTATTGCCCTAACTGCAAACACAGCCAGTAACAAAGGCGGCAAAGCCCCTTTGAAGCCCATGTGCCTTTTTCAAAGCAATGAGAAAATGCTGGCACGGGCAGTTAAATCAAAACTGAATTATTATATGGGAAAGTGTAACTTTCATATATAATAATTAATCTCAATGGTATAAATACCATTGAGATTTTTCATTTCCGATCTATTGCTTAATGAGAGACTCGTTCAAGGCATTTCTTACGGCCTTGATCACTTTGCTCAACACATAGGAGGTATTACCGGTATCATCTGCCGTTGCAACATCCTGTGACTTTATTGTTGTATAGATGATTTCAGAAATTTCATCATTTATACTGGGGTTGTTACTTATGTATTCGGAAGGCATTTCGATAAGCTTTATGTCTTTTATCTTTGTGTTCTTTATGGTTACCTCGGCCTTCACATCTCCGGACTCAGTCTTTTCAATGCCTACATATACTCCGTCATTGTATCTTAAATATGTATATCCTGAGGTAGCAAGTCCTACCTCATTACTTCTTAATGTAAACAATAAGACCAAGCCAATAACCAGGATCAGCAGTAGTGCAGTATAAATCATGAGACTCTTCTTGGTTAAAATAATAATTCTCGGTTTTATAAATATCCCTCCCATCTTAGTATATTAGACGAAATCCTTTATGCATTTCCTTATATAAAGTTATTACGGAAGGAATGAATATATGCAACCTTTTAGAAAAAAAGCGGCTTAAGCCGCTTACTTTTTTCACTATGCAATCATACTTTTAACTCACAACAGAATTGGTCCATTTCCCACATCTGTCGCCCCACATTGCCACTATTTTCTTGTTCAGCTCCACTTTGATGACCTCGCAGGAATTGTCACAGCCACTGCATTCAAAGCTTGTAGGAGTAAAATCGAAGTCACTGACCTCAAAGCCTCTGAACCTTGTTGCAACTCCGGTGCCTTCCAAATGCTCTTTGGCTAGTATTGCAGAACCAATTGCTCCCATAACATTATAATGTTCAGGGATAACAACTTCATGCCCTACTACTCTTTCGAAGGCTGCCTTGATGCCCTTGTTGGCAGCCACACCACCCTGGAATACAAAAGGAGCTTCAAACTTTTTGCCTCTTCCAAGATTATTTATGTAGTTTCTGACAAGAGCTTCGCACAAGCCATTAATAATATCTGCTTTTGAAAAACCATACTGCTGCTTTGCAATCATATCAGACTCTGCAAATACAGTACATCTTCCGGCGATTCTGACATTTTTCTCTGCTGACAATGCAAGATCTCCAAACTCCTCTATCCTAACCTTCAGCCTTTCAGCTTGATGCTCCAGGAAGGAGCCTGTACCGGCTGCACAAACTGTATTCATTGCAAAGTCCACAACCATACCATCTTTAAGTATTATAATCTTTGAATCCTGACCGCCAATCTCAAATATAGTTCTAGCTTCGGGAAAATATGTAATGGTAGCAGTTGCGTGAGCTGTTATTTCATTTTTCACTACATCAGCGCCTACCACTATACCTGTAAGCTGCCTTCCGCTGCCTGTAGCACCCACTCCCAGCACCTTTCCATCGTTCTTAAATTCCTCCCTGAGGTTTCGCAGTCCCTGCTTTACTGATTCCAAAGGCTGCCCGTTTGTCCTTATATATTGTTTTGACAACACATTGTAGTTATTGTCCACTGCAACCACATTTGTACTTACCGACCCCACGTCTACACCTATGTATAACTCCTTCATCACATACCTCCTTATTCTGCTGCGCATATAGTGCTTCATCACAACTTAAATTTCTCCAACAATTACGATTCTTATTCCTCACTACCTTTTGATAACTTCATCACTATTCTAAAAGCAACATATTTCATAGATTTTTCGCAAGCTAAAAAACATTGCCGTTGTCTTTGCTGCAATAATAGATAAAAAGAGCACTTTTACCCATGAGCACTCTATCGGAATTTCCAATTTTGCTTTATTGTTTTCTAAGTATTATGGCTTTGAAGGAGATTATTTAGTGCTTTTCATCTCCTCCATAACCTGCCCTATTATTGATATTCCTTCTGTTATTTGCTCAATGCCGGTGCTTGCAAAGCTTATCCTAATATGCTGTTCCCCTGGGTAGGTCTTTATAAATACCGTTCCAGGCGTAAAAAGCACCTTTCTTTCTTTGCATCTGTCATAAAGCTCACCGGAGCTTATCCCCTCCGGCAGCTTTACCCATAGGTTCAGCCCTCCATATGGCTGGGTGAAGCTAGCCCCCCTGAGGTACTTTTTGACCGCTCTTACTGCCTCATAATATCTAACGCTGTATTCCTTCTTCATATATTCCAGATGTTTATTCCATATACCACTCCTGAGATACAGGTCAAGAACCCTTTGCATAAGTCCAGAGGTAGATATGTCCGTTATGTGCTTGATGCTCATAACCCTTTCCTTGATGGAACTCGGTATAATCAAATACCCCACTCTTAGTCCAGGCATGAATATCTTGGAGAAACTCTTTATATATATTACACGATCTTCATTATCAAGTCCTTTTAGAGGTCTTGCTCCCTTGTCAATGTAACTGAGGTCGCTCATATAATCATCCTCAACGGCCATTACATCATATCTTCTGCACAGCAGCAGCAGATGTTTGCGCTTCCTTTCGGAATAAGTGCAGCCGGTAGGATTCTGAAAATTTGGCATTATATATATAAATTTAGGTCTGATAAGCTTAAGCATTTTCTCCAGCACTTTCATATCCGGTCCATCAGTAAGCAGTGGTATCTCCACAATCTTTGCTCCCCTTGACTTGAAGACAGCCACAGCACCATTGTACGTGGGGCTTTCCACAAAAACATAGTCTCCGTTTGTAAGCAGAACCCTGGAAACAATATCTATGCCTTGCTGAGCACCGGATATAATATGTATATCCTCAGCAGATGCCTTTATACCGTACGCCGGCAGATATTGCGCTATTGACTCCCTTAGAGGCTTATAACCCATACTTTCATGATACATGAAGGCACTGCCTCCGTCCCTTTCCAATACCTCATTAAGTACACGCTTGAAATCTCTTACGGGAAAAAGCTTCGGATCGGGAGAAGCGGCAGAAAGGTTTATAGTATCCTCATATACTTCTCTGTCCATATCGAACTCAATTTCGTCACTTACAGTGACTGCATCCCTTTCCAGATTTATATCATCCTTCAAGGGCATCACAAAGGTGCCGCTGCCTACCTTCTTATACACCAGCTTGTTATCCTCCAGCATCTTGTATGCGTTGACTATGGTCACATTATTTACTGCCAGATGCAGAGCAAAGCTTCTTATGGTCGGAAGCTTATAATCCTCGGCCAATATGCCCTCATTTATTAATTTCTTCAACTGCTCATACAGCTGTATATAAAGAGGTTTAGCGTCACTCCTGTCTAAAACAATATCAATTTCCCCCGGGTAAATCACATCTCCCATATTCCCACTCCTTCGTATTGTATCGATACAATTATACTATAATATGATGTTCCTGCCTATAGTAATAAGTTAAGTATGTTCCAAAATTTTCCGATATATTGTATACCAGTGCCAAGGCACAAATGGATTGCCGCTTTGGCTTACAATTCATACAAGGAGGTAAAAAAATGAAAATCGAAAGCTCAAGCATCTCTTTCCTAAGCCAGCATGCCATGCTGGAGGTGAATCAGAAGCAGGAGAACCTGCAGTTCTGGGTAGGTGACAATCCTAATGAAGGGATGAAAGGTCCGCCGGGAGTAACTATTGATATATCCGAGATAGGACGTGAAATGCAGAAATCCCTTTGCAGCAGTGAAACCCAAAGTGTCGAGGATGACATGGAGGATATGCTGAGTGAAAAGGATAAGCTGAAACTGCAGCTCATCGAAGCTATGATGGAGTATTTTCTTGGCAGGGAAGTAAAGCTCAAGCTTCCGAAAAAAATCAGAACAAGTGAAGAAGTTCAGCCAAATTTGGTCATAGAATCACCAAAGGCTGGATGGGGGCTCATCTACGACTCTCATAAATCACACTATGAGAGTGAAAAAATGTCCTTCAGGTCAACGGGTATTATAAAAACCGCTGATGGGAAGGAAATAAAGGTTGACCTCCAACTGAACATGAGCAGGGAATTCTATACCAGCCAAAGCATACATATAAGAGCCGGAGATGCAATAAGAAAAGATCCTTTGGTAATTAACTTTGATTCCCCCACTGCTAAGCTTTCCGACAGCAAGTTCAGCTTTGACATTGATTGTGACGGGTATTCAGATCAAATATCACAGCTGAGTACCGGAAGCGGATTCCTGTCCCTTGACCTTAATGGTGATGGCAAGATAAATGATGGCAGCGAGCTTTTTGGTCCTAAAAGCGGCGACGGCTTCTCGGATTTATCCCTTTATGATGGAGATAAGAACGGGTGGATAGATGAAAATGACGCTGTTTTTGACAAGCTGAGAATATGGACTAAGGACGAGCATGGAAATGGCACTCTTTTTGCACTTGGCCAAAAGGGAATAGGTGCAATATGTCTGGGCAGTGCAGCCACACCCTTCAGTTTGAAAGGTGCAGAGAATACCGAAAATGGAGTTATCCAGAAGACCGGCATTTTCCTCAGGGAAAACGGACTGGCAGGTACTATCCAGCATGTAGACTTAGCAGTTTAGATGCACGTGCGGCTATGTATCGCAACATAGTCGCATTAGCCAAATCGCTATATAGCATACACCCATGAGTAACTACTTGGTAGAACAGCCATATCAATAGCCTAAGTATGCTTATACAGAAATTGTCAATGGCACTTATGAACGTAGCCTTAGAAAAGTCGTATGCGAGGTAGGAAACGAGCTTCCTACCTTTCTACTTTTTCCACCATTTGAATTTTAGTCCCGTCATTTTTCATCTTATACAGCCTGTTGGAAGCAGAGTCTACAATGAAGTACAGCCAACCGTCTGCAATATTCAGGAACTTTGAGCTTTCATAATTCAGAATGTTCTTCTCAGTGCCATCTTTTTTTATCTTATACACCCTGTTGCCATTATATCCATTGCTGTAATATACCCAGTCCCCGGACACATTTATATACAGCGCTTCTTCAATAGTCAGTCCAGTCCTCCCGGTTCCGTCCTTCTTGATTTTGTATAGCTTGTTTCCATCCGAACCATTGCTGTAGTATATCCAGTCCCCCTCAACATTTATATATGCGGCAGCATCCTCAGATATCTTCTCTCTTTTTGAGCCATCGATACTTGCCCTGTAAATTCGCCTCTTATCATCTCCATTGCTATAATATACCCAATCATCCTGTACATTCAGATATGAAGAAAAGTCAGCAGCTAAGCATATTTTTTCTGTGCCGTCTATTTTCATCTTGTATATACGCCTGTTATCCGAGGCATTGCTGTAATATATCCATTCATCCACAACATTTATGAAGGAAGCAGAATCATTGGTCAGTTTTGTTCTTTTCGAACCATCAGTCTTTATTTTATATATTCTATTGCTTTCTGTCTCTTCAATATTGCTGTAATAAATCCAATCTCCCTGTACATTAATGAACATTGATTTGTCACTATTTATTTTTGTTTTATCCGAACCGTTTAATTTCGTCTTATATATGCTGACATCATCAGTACCGTTGCAGTAGTAAACCCAATCTCCCTGATATGCCACAATGCCCCCATTTGATATATTCCCAAGGGTATTTCCATAGCCCTTGGAAGGTATCCCTGCATTATTTCCCGAAGCTTTATCATTTTTACTGGTACAGCCTGAAAGGTTAGCTATAATAAAAAACACTAAAACAAAAGCTGTCAGAAGCTTTCTCATATTATCTCTCCTATATGTTTCGCACTAAATCCATTAGAAAATAGTTCAATAGTGCGAAACGTTTTCATTGATGTTATAAATCGCAGCTATTCTATGTAATCTGCATAGGCGATTTATATCGCATGATTATTCTTTGAATATATTCAACGTCATTGCTGCAATTCCTCTATAACGAATAGGAAAGTATAAATTACCTTATTCAAAAATCTTATATATTTTTTCGGTACATAAGAAGAAAATGTTAATATTGTATTGCTGATGCTATAAAAGTTATAATTGTATAAGAATAAAATTTCCAGAAAATTCATGGAGGTATACAAATGCAGAGATACATCAGAAATATAAATACCCTCAGCATTGAAGAAAATGACAGCCTTAAAGGTTTCAAAGTCTGTGTTGTGGGCTGTGGTGGCCTCGGAGGCTATATAATAGAGCAGCTTGCACGTTTGGGAATAGGCTTTATTACAGCTGTTGATGGAGATATTTTTGATGAGTCGAACCTTAACCGGCAGCTGCTGTCTGAGATGGACAACCTTGGCTGCAGCAAGGCTAAAGCCGCAGAGGAAAGAATAGGAAGAGTCAATCCGCTTATTGCCGTAACACCAATACAACAAAGGCTCACCGCTGATAATGGTCTTGAAATAATAAAGGGCCATGATGTAGTCGTTGATGCTTTGGATAATATAGAAAGCCGCATTGTGCTCGAGGAGCTTGCCGAAAGGGCAGGAATCCCACTGGTGCATGGGGCGATTGCAGGCTGGTTCGGGCAAGTTACTACGATATTTCCCGGGGATAGAACCTTAAGCCGCTTGTACCCAAATGATGTACAGCATGGCATAGAAAAGGAGCTGGGCAATCCGGCTTTTACACCCGCAATGATCGCCTCCATACAGGTCGCGGAGGTATTAAAGGTCCTAATAAAACGTGGTAACACTCTGAGTAGACGACTGTTGGTTATAAACCTGCTGAACCATGAATATGAGGTCATTGAGCTATAAAACTTCATACAAGGCTAATTTTCTCTATATCGGGTAATAATATAGCAGTGCAGATATTGGCGTGGTATCTGCTATATTGAAATGTGAGGTGAATATATGAGTGTTCCTCTCTTTAGGAGGCTGCCTCAGCACATTGGAATTATTCCCGATGGAAATAGAAGATGGGCCCAGATGAAAGGCTATGAAAAGCAGGATGGATACAGCCATGGCATAGGACCCGGCTTTGAGCTTTACAGCCTATGTCTTGAGCTTGGAATTAAAGAACTGACTTTATACGGTTTTACCCAAGATAATACCAAGAGGCCTTCCGTACAAACCCAGGCTTTCAGCAAAGCTTGCGTTGACGCTGTTATGCAGCTTGCGGGAAAGGACGCGGAGCTTTTGGTCATAGGAAATGCGGAATCACCGATGTTTCCACAAGAGCTGCTGCCCTATACCAAGAGGGTAAAGTTTGGAAAGGGTCTTATCAAAATAAACTTTTTAGTCAATTACGGATGGAACTGGGATCTAAACCACGCACTCAGCAGTATCAAAGACTGCAGATCAGCAGAAAATATCAATCTTGCAGAGCATATTGCGTCTGCGGATATATCCAGAGTGGATTTGATGATACGTTGGGGAGGAAGGCGCAGACTCAGCGGTTTTTTACCTATTCAGTCAGTATATGCAGATTTTTATATAATTGAGGAAATGTGGCCGGATTTTGATCGGTCACAGTTTTATAAAGCCCTTGAGTGGTATCAGGATCAGGATGTAACGCTCGGAGGTTAGTGCTTAACTATAGGGGGAGAGTCTATGAAATACAATATGAACATTTTGATACCCCAGAAGGTGCAATTTATTCTTGACACCTTGCAAAAGCAAAAGCATCAAGCTTTTGTAGTGGGCGGCTGCGTTAGGGACTCCATATTAGGCAAGACTCCCGGGGACTGGGATATTGCTACAGACGCAGTACCAGAGGAAATAAAGCAGCTTTTTTCAAAGACAGTTGATACCGGCATCAAGCACGGTACTGTCACAATAATTTTGGAGGGAAGCAGCTACGAGGTAACAACCTACAGGGTTGACGGTGAATATCTTGACTTCAGAAAGCCTGAGTCAGTAACCTTTACTTCCTCAATTGAGGAAGACCTTTCTAGAAGGGATCTCACTATCAATGCCCTCGCCTACAACCCGCTTATAGGAATTGTTGATCCTTTTGGGGGCATAGTTGATATTGAGGCTGGTATTATAAGAACAGTGGGAGACCCAGACAAAAGGTTCAACGAAGATGCGCTGCGGATGCTTAGGGCTGTTCGCTTCTCAGCTCAGCTCGGTTTTACAATTTATGAAAGCACTCTGAAGTCTATTAGGAAGAACTGCCAGCTGATAGAAAATATAAGCAGTGAACGGATACGGGATGAGCTGACTAAAATACTGTTATCCGACAACCCATTCTGCTTCTCACTTTTAATGGACACAAAACTGATAAAGTATACCCTTCCGGAATTTGAGCCTTGCTTTCTCACTGTACAGAACAATCCATACCATGCCTATGATGTGGCCATGCATACCTTGCATTCGGTAGCCAACATAGAAAAGAACAGGATTCTAAGATGGGTCATGCTGTTTCACGATATAGGAAAGCCGGGTATGAAAAGCACTGATGAGAAAGGTATCGACCATTTTTACAATCATCAGCAGCTGAGCGTCAAACTCTCAAAAACAGCTATGCTGAGGCTCAGGTTTGATAATAAGTCAATGGACAGAATACTTCTGTTGGTGAGATGTCATGATATGCATATAAAAACCGAATATAAATCTGTAAGGAAAGCCATGTTCAAGGTAGGAGAGGAAGTGTTCGAGGACCTTCTGAAGGTAATGGAAGCCGATAAGAAGGCTCAGAATCCAAAGCTTTTACAGGAACGCACCGAAAAGTTTAAAAGGTTATGGGAAATATACCGGGATATAAGAGAAAAAGGGCAGTGCACAAGCTTGAAATCTCTCGCAGTTAACGGAGATGACCTTATAACTCTGGGCATAAAGCCTGGAAAGAAAATAAAGGAGCTACTCAATAATCTTTTGGAAAAGGTAATTGAGGAGCCCCAGCTTAACAACCGTGAAGCACTATTGAGTTTACTTCGCCAATATAATTGAGCCAAAGGATATCGCCAGAGAAATCAGCCACATGCCGACAACTATTATGGTGCTCTTCTTTTCAGGCAAGCCTGATACGGCAGAAATGCCAAATACCATCAAAATCGACTGCCATATAATAAAAAGATCCAGATTGTCATACAACGCGTCGACAAATGTAGGGCTTAGGTTTATATACAGCAGATTACCGGTAAGGTACATATAGGCTAGTTTGACCAGAATTCCAATGACAGATGCCATATAAGCCAAAGTATACACCGAAACCATCTGTGAGTATTTTATCTTGCCCTTTAATGCTCTGACAAATGCCATATATACAAGAGAAATCAATAATATGATTGCAATTATGGATACTGCACCAATTAACGCAGAAATGCCATTCATCATAGGTGAATTCAAAAACGTAATGGAACCCTTTACAGCTTCAGCCTGATCCGGTGGCATTGAAGCAGCCTTCTCTTCCATCAATTCAGTAAAAAGATCCTTGCCTAATATCTTGGTCGCATATGTATATAATGCTGTTACTACAGCTATTACGAGGAGCTTCAATGCCCAAGCAGGCTTCTCCAAGTAATCCTTGAACAGCTCAGATGGTTTGACTACAAACAGCTTGAGCTTTTGCAGCAGGGTCTTTTTTGTACTAACTTCATTTGTCTCCATTTATAAAACCCCCTCATATAAAATATTGGAATAATTAAAACCCCTCAATAGAATTATATTCCAGTTGCTATGAATTTTAAACCTTTAAATTTAAAAGGAATAAGGCTTTTCGCCTTATTCCAATTCATGTATCGTAACTTTTCTTGTATGAAGCGTATGGCTCCATTCCTTGTTTTTCATCATTACTATACCTTGCATGGCTATAGGTATCCAGGTAAGGCAGTACAATATGTATGTAGGGTAATAAAGGAACAGCTTATATGAAAGCTTCTTATCATAATACAAGCATAAGGGTATCAGCAGGAATTGTGTTAAACCATATACTTGAAAGAATGCCGGAGCAATTTGTGCTGATATTACATACATGCTCTCATCCATTACATATGTATTTACTAAAGGAACCAGCAGCATTGCAGCGCCGATCAGTATAAGATAAGGCTGCAGCGTATATACTGCACAGTCAACAAGTGCTATATTGCGTTCCTTTATGCCCTTTATGAAAAGCTTGAAGAAATATCTGGAGCAGACATCCGCAAAACCCTGCATCCACCTTCTTCTCTGCTTCCAGGACTGAGCCATGGTTAGGGGCTTCTCATCATATACTATTGCTTCGTGAGCCCAGCCTACCTTTATGCCATTCAGCATCAATTTCATAGTAAATTCAAGGTCTTCTACCAGACAGGTAGCATGCCAGCCAACCTGTTTCAAAACGCTAACATCCACGCAGAAGCCTGTGCCCCCAATTTCACAGCTCATTCCCATAAATGATCTTGCGCATTGGAACAGCCTGTTGGAGGACCAGAAAGCAATGGAATAGCTTGCTGTAATCCATGAATCATTGGGGTTCTTACTGTCTATGTAACCTTGTATAACTTTATTGCCATCACAAAGCTTGCTGTTCATTTCCTTTAAAAAATTCTTTGATACCAGATTATCGGCGTCGAATATGACAGCTGCATCATATTCACAATCTTCCCCATACAGTTCCTTCTCAAAAGCCCACTCCAGGGCATATCCTTTGCCGCCCTTCTTATCGTCAAACCTCTCAAGTACATTTGCACCTGCTGCACTTGCGATTGCAGCTGTATTATCCGTACAGTTGTCCGCAATTACGAACACTTCGTAAGAATCCTTGGGATAATTCAGTTGTTTTAAATTATCCACTATATTCTCTATTACGACTTCTTCATTATGGGCAGGAATAAAAATTGCAAATCTTTTTATAGGCAAATAATTCTTTGAGGCTTTGCCGTATACCTTCTCTGCAAGCCCGAATATTGAAGTAGCAAAGTAATAGAAGCCCATTGTGAAAAACAGTATCTGAAATATTAAAAATATGATATTTATTGAATCCTTAAACATTAATGTCATTCCCTCCGCTTACATTAGAGGCATAAACCTACTGAAAATGGTTAGAAACACCGTTTTCTTAATTTTCCCCTGTGGTTTTTTTCATACTCTACCATGATATCACTTTTCCCACCATAATAAAACTATACTGGATATTATATTTGGGACTACTTTCCCATTATTCACATTCTAGGCTAAAATAACTCAATGTATTGCAATTATACTTGGAATCTATCCGGAATGCTCGAATTTAAAAAAAATAATAAGACACTCAGTCTTATTATCTCTCGTATTTGCAAATATATTAATAATTCTGTCTAATTTGCTTCCTGCAGAAGCGTTAGAGCCTTAGGACTCATGAACGTTATCCTGTTCTGAGGTGTCGCAAATTCCTTTTCTACGAAGGACTTTGCTCCATCATTGCTGTTCAGCCAAACCATATAATATATGATAAAATCATCCTTCAATATGCTGCTTCTGTTGTATACCATGTCGGGACTCCTGCCCAGGCAGTCGGATACTGCAGTAATAACATCATTCATCATTGTGGGAATTTTACTTAGAGACACAATTATCTCATCTTCTGTGGCTGTGATTACTATTATGCTGCTATTCTCAGCGTTTTTTACTGTAACCACTGATTTCCTCACTATGGCTTCCGTCAATGCGTCCAATAGTGCCCCTTGAAACTCCTTCTCCATATACATATCCATCCTTTCAGGTATTGAACGCACGTCAGTATACTCATTGTGTATAGTGCGAATTCAATAACAACTAATGAAACCGATTTTGCGGAATTTGATTACTTGTATAGCTGTTTTTCCGCAAAACGCCTGCCTCACATCAAAAACGCTGCGGTAACAAGATTCGATACAACATGAGTTATTACGGCTCCATAAAAGCCCTTCTTTTCGTACATGAAGGTGCAGTAAAGTCCCAAACCCAGAAAGGTAGGAATACCTGATACATTAAAATGCAGCAGGGTGAAAAGGGCAGATGATATGATTGCAGCCACAACAGCCGGCATCCTTGGGAGCAAAAGCTTATCATATATATAATACCGGAAGATATATTCCTCCACAAAAGGCGCCAATACCACCACCAAAACAAAGAGCATGACTTTGTAATACAACTCTCCGTCTACAAACTCACCAACTATCTCTTGAGGTTTGGCGCTAATTCCTAAATATACATCTATTATATTTATGTATAATCTGTTCAACTGGCTTATCACAATCTTAAATACCAAGGCTGCTCCAGCGACAAAAGCGATATCAATGTAGCCAATTGACCATATATTGATGTCTCTCAACTGTGTTTCGTTTTCTGATTTTCTATGTACTCTGAAAATGAGTATAAGCACCCCGATAAAAGGAACCAGCTCCTGGGTCAGAAATGCAAAAAACCAGTACAAAACACATACTGTAATCTTGGCAAATGGGTTGAGGTCCTTCATTACATACTTATAAAGCGATATAAATATCGGAATGTTAAGCAGCAAAAAAGTAAAGATCAAAATAAATGTCTCATAAAACAGCAAAATCGTCCCCCCAATCCGATAAACCTACACTCCGGCCGTCATTACCTCCCATAACTCCTCTCTCCCCGCATGGGTTTCCGAGGAATAAGGTATCAAAATACCATTTTCGTCCATTTCAAGCTTTTTCCTAATTATATTCAAATTCTTGTTTACTGATGACCTCGATATCTTGTCTAATTTCGTTGCAACAACAATTACAGGCTCCTTGTAATACTTTATGAAATCGTACATTAGCTTGTCATCTGCCGTTGGCTCATGTCTTATATCAACAAGTAAAACCACATACCGTAAGTTTTCTCTGTTTTTTAAATATTCTTCTATCATTTTGCCCCAGGCTGCCTTTTCAGTTTTAGCTACTGCCGCATAACCGTAGCCAGGCAAGTCCACCAAAACGCTTTGCTCATTAATCAGAAAGAAATTAATCAGTCTGGTCTTCCCTGGATTTGAGCTGACTTTGACAAGCTTTTTCCTATTGAGCAGTGAATTTATCAGTGAGGATTTCCCCACATTGGACCTGCCGGAAAAAGCTATTTCCGGCAGGTCCAACTCTGGGTATTGATCTTTATGAACTGCACTTTTTAAAAATTCACATTTCTTAATTATCATTTTTATCACCCTTTACCAGAGCATGTGGCAGGACCTCATCCATATCAGACACAAGCACAAATTTCATATTCCTTTTTACTGTGTCTGGAATCTCCTCAAGATCCTTCTCATTCTCAAAGGGCAGAATAATAGTCTTTATACCTGCACGCTTAGCAGCAAGCACCTTCTCCTTCAGCCCGCCTATAGGAAGCACCCTGCCCCTTAAGGTGATTTCTCCGGTCATCGCAACCTCTCTGAATACCGGTGTCTTGGTCAAAGCTGATACCAAGGCTGTAGTCATTGTTATTCCTGCCGAAGGACCATCCTTGGGAGTGGCACCCTCCGGAACATGTATGTGTATATCCATATTCTTTGTAAATTCCTTATCAATACCAAGCTCTTCAGCTCTGGAACGAATATAGCTTAAACCGGCTCTTGCTGATTCCTTCATGACATCCCCAAGCTGACCTGTGAGCTCTAGCTTGCCTGTGCCAGACATAACAGAAACCTCAATAAAAAGCGTATCTCCGCCCACAGGTGTCCAAGCAAGGCCAGTTACTACACCTATCTCATTCTTCTGATTAATAATATCATACCTGTATTTTGCTATCCCAAGATATTTCCTGAGATTAGCAGGAGTTATCCTGACTTTTTTCTTATTATCCTCAACTATTTGAGTTGCGCATTTTCTTATAACATTCGCAATCTCCCTCTCCAGGCTCCTTACTCCGGCCTCTCTTGTGTAACCACTTATTATGCCTTTTATGGAAGCCTCAGATATAAGTATATTCTCCACGCTCAGCGAGTGCTCTTTTATCTGCTTAGGCACAAGGTAATCTGTAGCTATATGAAGCTTCTCCTCTTCTGTATAGCCAGAAATATGAATTACCTCCATCCTATCCAAGAGCGGTGCCGGTATCGTGTCTATCGAGTTTGCAGTCGTGAGGAACATAACCTTGGAGAGGTCAAAGGGCAGCTCCATATAGTGATCCCTAAAGTCCTTGTTTTGTTCTGCATCAAGCACCTCAAGCAGTGCAGATGCCGGGTCTCCCCTAAAATCACTTGCAAGCTTGTCAATTTCATCGAATAGGAACAGCGGGTTCTTGGAGCCTGCCTGTTTGATAGAATATATTATTCTGCCTGGGATAGCTCCAATATAAGTTCTCCTATGTCCCCTTATTTCAGCCTCATCGCGTACTCCACCCAAGGACATCCTGGCAAACTTCCTTCCCATAGCCCTCGCAATGGATTTGGCTATGGAGGTCTTGCCAACCCCAGGAGGTCCGACTAAGCACAATATAGGTCCTTTCATGTTGTTGGAAAGCTGTCTTATTGCAAGGTATTCAAGCACCCTCTCCTTAACCTTCTTAAGGCCATAATGATCCTCATCAAGCACCTTTCTGGCATTCTTTATATCAAGGTTGTCGACCGTAGCAATGTTCCATGGCATATCAAAAATCCAGTCCAGATAGGTTCTGGTTACTCCTACCTCAGGAGAACCCGGGGACATCTTGGACAGCCTATCCAGCTCCTTTTCTACCTTATCCTTTACTTCTTCAGGAACCTCAAGCTTTGAGAGTTTTTCTCTATACAGGTCAATCTCTTCTGTATGGCCTTCCTTTTCACCCAGCTCCCGCTGTATAGCCTTAAGCTGCTCTCTCAGATAGTACTCCTTCTGTGATTTGTCTATCTGCTTTCTTACTCTGCCGTTTATCTTTCTTTCTATTTCAAGTATCTCAAGCTCCCTGGAGAGAATCTCATAAATCTTCTCTATTCTTTCCTTTATATCAAATAAAGATAGTATTTCCTGTTTCTCTTCTATCTTGATTGTAAGATTGGAAGCCACTACATCTGCGAATCTGGATGCATCCTCTATGTCTGATACAGTAATAAGCGTCTCTGGTGCGACCTTGGGGTTTGCCTTAATATATTCATCAAATACTTCAAGCACGCTTCTTCGCAAAGCTTCCAGCTCCAAATCCTCATCCTGCTGCACTTCAGCCTGTTCCAGCACATCTGCAAGGAAGTAAGCTTCCTCTGAAATTATCTCCTGTATTTTAGCTCTGCTAATCCCTTCAACAAGCACCCTTATTGTATCCCCCGGAAGCTTTAACAGCTGCTTAATCTTTGATATGGTGCCCACCTCATAAAAATCTTCGGTGTCAGGCAGATCTGTGTGAGCATCCTTTTGCGTCACAAGGAATATAAGCTGATCGCCTATCATAGCTTCTTCCAATGCCCTTATGGATTTCTCCCTGCCCACATCAAAGTGCAAAACCATATAAGGAAAGATACTTAGGCCCCTTAATGGCAGCAGTGGCAACCTTTTGATATCGTTTTTTCTTTTTGTCATATCATCAACTCCTGTAAATCTATATAAAAATATTGGATTAAACTCTAAAACTTGGCCTAACTTATTATAGCTTTACGGATAAAAATTATCAATATATTTAAAGGACTTCATAGATGTAGTGCTCTGCTGCCAGATACGAATATTATCACAGGGCACATCGTGCTTATTATTTGGAATCGCTCATTGCCTGTATAGTTGGTGTATTGCTCATACCCGTTGCAGTTAGTATGTTCATATCAACAGGCTGTGCTATGAGAGTTTTCACTTCTGCCTGTCTCATGGTGGCTATGTTGACTGCCTCTATGATATTATCTACCGGTATCACTTCAATATCAAAGGTATTGAATATTTCCTGCCAGTTCTCCTTTGGTATCATTACTCTTTTTGCCCCAGCATGCAAAGCAGCTTCAACCTTGGGGATAATCCCGCCTACTGCTTTTACTTTTCCCCTTATTGAGATTTCTCCTGTCATTGCTATTTTGTTGTCTATATAGGTATTGGTTACAGCAGAATATATAGCAACTGCTATTGTAACACCCGCAGAAGGCCCGTCTACAGGTGTTCCGCCGGGGAAATTCAAGTGGATATCATAGTCACAGGGGTCTATCCCCAGATACTTCTTAATTACAGTAAGTACATTATCAGTGGATGCCTTGGCCATGCTTTTTCTTTTAATAGTTCTGCCGTCTCTGGAGCCTATCTCTTCTTCTTCAACTATTCCTGTGACGACTAGCTTGCCGGTTCCTCTCGGGGCGCTTGCCGCAGTTGCTTCAATCTCCATAAGCGTTCCCATATTGGGACCATATACTGCAAGTCCGTTAACATATCCGACCTGAGGTTCATCATTGATCTTCCTCTCAGGCCTTGGGCTGTACTGTCCATTGTTAAGCACCCATTCTATGTCACTGACTGTGATCTTGTTTCTACTTTCATTAATATTCACACCAACTGCTGTTTGTACTATATTTACAGCTTCCCTGCCGTTTGTTGCATATTTTCCTACAAGCTCGGCTACCCCTTCTTCACTTTCAAACTTGATTTTGTTAAGAGCATTTGTTGTCACCTTTATGATTTCATCCGGAGTCAGAGATCTGAAATATATCTCAAGACATCTTGAACGCAATGCGGGAGGTATTGCTTCAGGGCCTCTTGTAGTAGCACCTATCAGCCTAAAGTCAGCCGGAAGCCCATTCTGGAAAATATCATGGATGTGGAAGGGTATGTTGGAATCCTCTGAGCTGTAGTATGCGCTCTCCAGAAACACTTTCCTGTCTTCAAGTATTTTAAGTAGTTTATTCATCTGTATAGGATGCAGCTCACCAATCTCGTCTATGAATAATACGCCTCCATGCGCTTTGGTTACAGCACCTATCTTAGGCTGTGGTATTCCGGCAACACCCATTGCTCCTGCACCTTGGTATATTGGATCATGCACAGAGCCAATAAGCGGGTCTGCAATACCTCTTTCATCAAACCTCACAGTTGTTGCATCAACTTCAATGAACTTGGCATCCTGCCTGAAGGGACAGTTGAATACTTTCTTTGCCTCCTCCAGTATAAGTCTGGCGGCAGCTGTTTTCCCAATTCCAGGTGGACCGTATATAATCACATGCTGCGGATTAGGACTGCATATTGCAGCCCTTAGAGCCTTCACTCCATTCTCCTGGCCCACAATTTCATTAAAATTAGATGGCCGCGTAATCTCAGACAAGGGTTTTGTGAGCTCAATATCCCGCATATGCTGCAGCTTTTCCATTTCCTTCCGTGATTCTTTTTCTATCGCAACCTTATTCCCCTGCTGGCTCCTTAGCAGGTTCAGAAAATATAACCCAATTACAACCGCAAAAAACAACTGGATAACTAAAAACAATTGTGTCATCGTGTCTTCCTCCCTCTCTTAACTGTATTCAGTGTATAACAGAGCTTCTATCTCAATTGAAAAGCTATTTATATGAAAAATAATGTTTTCCGCAAAATGTATTGCTCCGCGATATTTGAAGCATTGATAATATTATCTGCCCATGGGTTTTTTTTATCCTGTACTTCAAAAATTTTGACAAAATTAGTGCGTATGAATAAATGCTTATTAAATTGAATAATGTTAAATAGTTCTATATAATCTATATAGAACGCATTTAACATTATTCAAGTAGAAAAAAGTGCATAGGTGGAGGTGCGAATATGCCAACAGTAAAAATTCATGTTTCCTCGACAATTCTTCCTTTTCAGAAGCCTATACTGGTTAAGGAAGTGAGAAAATCAATAGTGGAACTGCTGAATACTGATGAGAGAATCAGCCAGGTTATCCTATATGAAGCTCTTCCACAGCTTAGAAGTGCCCATGAAAGCAGGAGCAGCAGCTTTGTATATGTAGAAATAATAATGTACCCCGGCCTGAGTTCCGAGAATAAAAAGGTGCTGCTGCAGAGAGTCTGCAGCCTGGTTTCCAAATCTATAGAAATTGATATGAAAGATATCAGCTGTTGTATAATAGAGGTTCCTGCTGAAAACTGGTATGAAGGGGTTTTGCAAAATTAAGAGCTGATTTAAATTCATACAGATTTTACACATTTGAAACACAGAATTGCCGGAGTTCTTGGGTATTATTAAATTGTAGCAGAAACGAAAGCTTCAGTTACAACTAAATAATAAGGAGTGTAAGAAAATGAAAAAAATGTTAGTTTTAACTATGGTATTGGTGTTTATGTGTGCTCTCTCAATAGGGGTATTTGCCGAGGAGCCTGCAGGGGATGCAGTGAATCCTGAGCTGAAGGCCGAACTTAAAGAAATGAGAGCTGAGTTGCAGGGTCTAAGAACAGAACATAAGGACCTTCACCTGCAGGTAGTAGAAAAAAGAACTGATATCAAGGAAACCATAAAGGACATTAAGGAATCAGGCTCATTGGAAATCCTCGATACAATACAGCCTTACAGGGAAGAGCTCAAAGCCATACGAGAAGAGCTTAAGACTCTAAGGGAAGCAAAAAAGGAATTGTGGACAGAAATAAAAAGTGCAAAAGAAGTGAAGGATTTTGAAACAATAAAGGATAAGCTTGCACAGGTAATTGAGTATAAGGGGCAGATAATAGAAAAAGTTGAAGATAAAATCGTGCTCTTGGATAGTATAATAGATGCATTGGAATAGAAAATAAAAAAACCGGTTCGGGTATTACCCGAGCCGGTTCTGTTTTTTTAAGATGCTGTACCTCGTTTTGCTTTCTGGCCTTTTCTGGACTGCTTCTTGACAGTCTTTTTCGACCCTGGTTCAAGGTACACTATGTTTGGTTCTTTATGCTCCAATATCGATTCCTTTGTAACTATGCACTTGTCTATATCATCCCTGGAAGGGATTTCGTACATTACATTCAGCATAGTTTCTTCAAATATCGCCCTTAAGCCTCTTGCTCCAGTCTTTCTGTCCAAAGCCTTCTGTGCAATCTCATCTATGGACTCCGGTTCAAACTCCAGCTCTACATTATCCAGCTCAAATAGCTTCTGATACTGTTTCACAAGAGCATTCTTCGGCTCAGTGAGTATCTGCACCAATGCTTTTTTATCCAGAGGATTAAGAGTAACTATAATTGGCAGCCTCCCTACGAATTCCGGTATCAAACCGAACTTCAGAAGGTCTTCAGGCATTATCCTCTTTAAAATCTCTCCTATATCCTGCTGTTCCTTAGACTGTATATCAGCTACAAAACCCATGGACTTCTTGCCTGTTCGGTTCATAATTATTTTTTCAAGACCGTCAAAGGCTCCGCCGCAGATAAACAGAATATTGGTAGTATCAATCTGTATGAACTCCTGATGAGGATGCTTTCTTCCTCCTTGAGGCGGTACGCTTGCCACTGTACCTTCAAGAATCTTAAGAAGCGCCTGCTGCACTCCCTCACCGGAAACATCTCTGGTGATTGAAGGATTTTCAGACTTCCTAGCTATTTTGTCAACTTCATCGATATAGACTATACCCTTCTGCGCTTTTTCAATGTCATAATCTGCACTTTGAATCAACTTCAAAAGTATGTTTTCTACATCTTCTCCCACATAACCAGCTTCAGTCAGTGAGGTAGCATCTGCGATAGCAAAAGGAACATTTAGCATCTTCGCCAGGGTTTGTGCAAGTAATGTCTTACCTGAGCCTGTGGGACCTATAAGTGCTATATTGCTCTTCTGCAGTTCCACATCATCAATCTTGTAATCAGAATTTATTCTTTTATAGTGGTTGTATACAGCAACTGCCAAAGCTTTTTTAGCTTCGTCCTGCCCTATTACATACTGGTCAAGAAATTCCTTGATCTGTGCTGGTTTTGGAACATCCTGCAGCTCTGTATCCAATTCCTCGTCAAATTCCTCGTCAATGATCTCCTGGCAAAGCTCGATACATTCATCACAAATATATACACCTGGGCCTGCTATTAATCTCCTGACCTGTTCTTGATTTTTTCCGCAAAAAGAACATTTCAGCTGTTTCTTATCATCAAATTTAGCCATCTTTTCACCTCACATTACCTTCTCTTAACAAGGATTTCATCAACAATTCCGTATTCCTTTGCCTCCTCAGCTGACATGAAATAATCTCTTTCAACATCTCTTTCAACTTTTTCTAAAGGCTGCCCTGTCTTTTCACTAAGTATTTCATTCAGCCTCTTTCTAGACTTTAGAAGCCTTTCAGCATATATTCCCACATCTGTTGCCTTACCTTGTGCTCCGCCGGAAGGTTGGTGAATCATAATCTCACTGTTTGGAAGGCAAAATCTTTTTCCCTTTGCTCCGGCAGTCAGCAGGAATGCGCCCATGCTGGCCGCCATACCTACACAGATTGTGGAAACATCGGGCTTGATATACTGCATTGTGTCATAAATTGCCATACCTGATGTGATTGATCCGCCGGGACTGTTGATATAAAAGCTGATATCCTTATCAGGATCATCAGCTTCCAGAAACAAAAGCTGTGCAACTACCAGGCTTGCTGTCACATCATTTACTTCATCGCCCAGGAAAATTATCCTGTCCTTCAGAAGTCTTGAAAAAATATCATAGGAGCGTTCTCCTCTATTGGTCTGTTCTACAACTATCGGTACTAAGCTCATAAGTATCCTCCTCATCCTCGAAAGATATTATTTGGTTACACTGTTTTCCACAAGGAAGTCAATAGTCTTTTGGACTATTATTCCATCCTTTATATATGATATTTCGTCTTCTTTTAAGGTTTCCTTGAATTTTTCAATATCCTGCTTATAGTGCTGTGCTGTCTTTTCAATTTCTGTATTCATATCTTCCTCTGTAGCCGCAACACCTTCGACTTCAGCTACCTTTTCAAGCACCAGCTGACTCTTTACTCTAGCCTTGGCTCCACTTCTGTATGACTCTTTGAGTGTATCCATATCTGTGTTCATATATTTAAGGTAAGCTTCCAGATTCAAGCCCTGATATCTAAGCTGGTAATCGAAATCCCTAAGCATTACGTTTACTTGTGCATCAACCATTACCTCTGGAATATCAACAGTCGCATTCTCTACAATCTTACTGATGACTTCATCTTCATACTGCTGCTTCTCCAGCCTCTTAGACTCTTCTTCTCTTTTTTTCCTGATATCTGCTTTCAACTCATCAAGGCTATTGAACTCGCTTACATCCTTTGCAAACTCGTCATCAAGATCAACCATCTGCTTTTCCTTGATTTCTTTTACTGTAACCTTAAATATGGCGGGCTTTCCTGCTAGATCTTCGCTTCTATAATCCTCTGGGAATTGGACATTGACATCTACTTCTTTACCAATCTCAGCGCCAACAAGCTGTTCTTCAAAGCCTGGTATGAATTGTCCAGTGCCTATCTCAAGATTGTGGTTCTCAGAAGTGCCCCCCTCGAACTGATTACCATCAACAAAGCCTTTAAAGTCAATTATTGTAATGTCTCCGTTTTTTACAGGCCTGTCAGTAACTTCTACCAATCTGGCATTTTTCTCTCTCATTTTTTCGATTTCTTTATTTACATCTTCATCAGTAACATTATACTCTTTTTTTTCTGCTTCTATTCCTTTATACTGTCCCAACACAACTTCTGGCTTTACAGTAACTGTAGCTTTGAAAATCAGTCCTTTGCCGCCTTCAATATCAACTATGTCTATGTCAGGTCTGTCAACTGGATCCAGGTTGTGCTCTTTGACTGCTTCGTCATATGCATCCGGGCAAACAATATTTATGGCATCTTCGTAAAAAACTGCTTCGCCATAATGTCTCTCGATTATTTTCCTCGGTGCTTTTCCTTTTCTGAATCCGGCAATATTGAACTTTTTTACATTCTTGAGGTATGATTTCATTATTCCTTCCTCAAGCTTCTCTGGTGAGACTGATATCTCCAATGTTGCAATATTGTTTTCAATTTTTTCTAATTTTGAATTCATGTGTTTCCTCCTTAATTATGTAATTCTGCAAGCTATTCTTTTGCTTATTAATTTTATCTAAATTCAAGCATTAATCCTTGTAGAATCAATGGTAATTTGAAAGCTAAATCGCTTCAATCCTTTATATTATAACATACCTATAACCTTAATCAAGATTTTTTCACATATTCATAGACTACCTCACTGCTTGCTCAAGAATGCTTAAGGTTCTGCTGCAAGTGTCGATTAAAGCCTCCGCACCTATTGGGATTGTTATATTGGGCTTACAGTGTCCAATCTTGTAGCCTTTCAGCACCGGTTTGTCTATATTTTTAAACATATCCTCAAAAACCTCTTCCAAACTCAGGCTCTTTTCAGGCTCTTTCGGGTCTGAGTCTCCCCAATCGCCCAGCACAACCCCTGCCGCATCCCTAAGCTTTCCGGCTAATCTGAGCTGGTTCAGCATCCTATCTATACTATATGGTTCCTCATTCACATCCTCCAGCAGTAATATCCTGCCCTTGGTGTCGATTTCATAAGGCGTGCCAAGAGAAGCTGCTACTATGGAAAGGTTGCCGCCAACCAACTCCCCCTTTGCTCTGCCTTCAGCAACAATCTCGGGGATCTCTGGATTTGGCACTTCTCCTATTGGTTCTGTGCTCCCCAATGCTTTTTTCACAGCTGCTTTAGTCTGTTTACCCAGACCTCCTGCAAAGTCTCCTCCCATAGGGCCATGAAAAGTTATAAGGCCACATTCCTGGTAAATTGCATTGAGCAAAGCCGTTATATCGCTAAAGCCCATGAATATTTTAGGATTATCCCTGATAAGCTTGAAATCCACAAGGTCCAATATACGCTGTGAACCATATCCTCCCCTCAGGCAAAACACTGCATTTACCTCATCATCCGCAAACATCCTGTTGATGTCATCAGCCCTTAATTCATCCCCGCCTGCCAGATAACCTCTGCTGCTGTATACCGACTCACCTGTCTTGACTCTATAACCCATGGCAGTCAGGTTTCTTACTGCCTTTTCCACTTTCGAGTGATCGGATGGGCTGGCAGGAGCGACCATTCCGATTGTATCACCGACCCTCAGTCTTTTTGCCCTCATTGCAACACCCCATTTAAATATGGATACTTATCCTTTTTTTAGATAAAGCGTTACTTCCTCCCTATTATGAAAAAGCTGCTTTACCGCTAAAACCTCAAATACCTCTTTATATATAGTAAGAACTTCCTTGATTGTCTTTCTTACTTTGTCGCCCATAAGCTTCAAGGTTATTACAGCAGTTCCGCCAGACTTTAAGTATACTGAAGCATTATTTATGAGCCTTGCAGTGTTTTTAGGATTCCAGCTTATATCCGATGTCATCAGGTCAAAGCTGTCATTTTTCAGCTCCAACTCTGCAGCATTTGCTTTTATGAACTTGAAATTCGGATATTTGAACAGTCTGGCATCCATATCCCCCGTATCTACAGCGGTAACCTGAAGGCCATGCTCTAAAAGCACTGATGTCCATCCACCCGGAGCAGCCCCAAGATCAAGTGCGTAACGGAACCCTCCCATCTCAATATTGAATACCTCAATGGCTTCCATTAGCTTATATTTGGCTCTTGAAACGTCATTCTCACTCTTTTTATAATGTATCATGCCACCTGACCAGTCTGAGATATTGTCATCAGGGGTGCCAAGTCCTATACAGCACTTTTCAGACCACAGCAATATTGATATGATCTGCTCAGGCTCCTTAACCTCGGGAATAGCACCCATACTGTCTGTAAGCACAGCATCAACAGCACTTTTGACATCTATTGAGCTGTAAGGATAATCCCCCAGGCCCTTCCTGACTTGAACAGCTATCCTTTGCCCCTCTGATATTCTGCTTCGATATTGCTTGACCGCATCAGCTGTCTTCTGGGGTCCGTCGGCTTCTAAATCAATAATATAGTCAACTGCATTCATATGCCTTATAAATACCGGTTTCTTAGCCTTTACAGCCTGTATAAAATCAAGCTTCTCAAGCTTTGTTTCTATAATAGCGACCCCATTTTCTAAAAGCTTTACAACTCTTACGCTTCCATCTATCTCTTGCAATTCACTGAGACCTTGATTAAAGTATTGTGCTGAAGCAGTAATTACAAACACGCTGTTTTCCATCGTTTACTTCCTTTCCTATCCACGTTCTCTTTCAAAATCAATAAATCTTGTACCCCGGTGAGTCAGCATTCCCGCATCACCTTCCACATCCAGTCCGAAAAGCGAGCTGCTTACAGGGAACTCCAATCGTTCTCCCTTCTCAGTTTCAAAGGTAACATAATAACTGGTATGTGCACTCATATTTCCATGCCCGCCCCAGGTATGTGTACGTTTTGCTAAAAGCCTTGCAGGTATACACTCCTCCGGAATCCCGCTGTTTCTCACATACTGACTGACTCCTTTAACTAAAGATGTTATGAATACCATAACCACAATTGCAAAGACTATGAATATAAAAAACGGAACAGCCGAAAACATAAATGAATCGAATGGATTTCCAAAGCCCATAAATACCCCTCCCAAGCTTCTGTATTAATATAGAAACAGTTTATTAAAAAGGCATCAAATATGTGTATGTTATAAATCTATTATTTCTAGGTTTATAAAATTTAGCCAATTATACCAGAATAATTCGAAACCACAAATATAATAACAGATATACTTATGTTTAGCTATATTATACCAAAAATAACGTTCCGCATCACTGCGGAACGCTATTTTAATCTCAAATGCTTATTACTGCCTTACGGGATTTAATCCCCTTATGAGCGTAGTAAGCTCATTTCTAAAGCCACTTATAGGACTTCCGCTCTTGACTCTATCTCCGACGCTCCTAAGTCTTTCAAAAAAGTCGGCATCTGTGCTGACATACACTGTTTGTATTCTCGGATCAGTTGATTTCACCCTCTGGGCGCATGATCGTTTTACTGCATCAAGACCAGTTGCGTTCCCATAGGAAATATTTCTGCCTGTAAGGTCCCCATCAGTATCTATACCTACATAAGCCGTATTTCCATTTACAACAACAGTCGCGTTGTCAACGCCGGCCATTTGTTCGATGGATCTTGCTATTCCATCAGCCTGAGTTGTTCCTCCGGTATTATTCAATCCATAGTTTGGAGAGTTGTTGCTTCCTCCAACATTTCTATAATCATTCCCATATCCGCCATACATGCCTTGATTATAGCCACCGTACCCGCCATAACCGCCGTAGTAAGATGGGGTGCCTATTCCAGTTGCTCCTCCGCCATAGTTGTCTTTACCTGGTAGTGTGCCATAGTTGCCTTTTGATGCTACTCCGCCATAGTTGCCAGTAGTTCCTGTTCCGCCATAGTTGGTTCCAGCTCCTGTTGCGCCATAACCGCCATAGCCTGGATTGTTTCCTGCTCCGGGATTGTTTCCTGTGCCATAACCTAAATCGTAGGGGTTATTAGAACTTGGCCCCATACCATTATATGTGCCTGTGTTTGTGCGATTACCTGTTGTTGTGCCTGTACCACGGTTGTAATTGTAGCCCGTGGTACCCTGCCCTGGCTGTACTGGTGTTTGCAGAGGTCTTCTAACTGCACAAGCTGTAAACACGAATGCAAAAACCAATACTAAAGCTAATATGACACCTGTTTTTCTTCTCATAGGCTGTTATTCCTCCATATTTTTTATTTTTGGTTTTGCATTTATATTTTTCGCTAATCTTCTAATAATATTAAAAAACTTATTTACTTTTATTCCAAATAAAAAAGCTGCAATTTCTTGCAGCTTTTGGTTGCTTATCAATCTTTTTCAAAGAAACAGCTCTTGCCCACGAACTCCCTCAGTATCGAATTGGTAGGAATCTCTTCTATATCTGCATTTAGGAAATATTGCAGAAATTTTGAAAGTCTCTTTGCTTCTATATATTCCGGGACGCTGTTATCTATCTTCTCCAGCTGTGGCAAAGCTATCTGATTCAACACAGCCAGCTCATATACCAGAGATGAATTGAACATTATATCAGCTTCCTCCTGGAAGGGGTAAATATAAGTATCTTCCCCTCGTCTCACCGAGTCCCATCGTTTTATTGTGGAAAGTGCATCTGCAGACCTGAACTGGAAATCCCTCACTATGCGCCTTATAAGTCTTAAATCGGATGTAGGAATCCTGTTATGGTCATCTATGCTGAGGTGTGTGAGGGCGCTTATATAAATCTTGAACTTTTGCTCCCTGGGAATATCCTGTGTGAGTGTTTCGTTGAGGCCATGTATTCCTTCAACCACAAGCACCTGCTCTTCACTGATCCTCAGTTTTTTGCCCCTCCACTCCCTATTCCCTGTATGGAAGTTGAAAGAAGGCATTTCCACTTCCTCACCTTTAATTAGTCTCCTGATTACATCATTAAAAGTAACTATATCAATTGCAGCTATTGTCTCAAAATCAAAATCTCCAAATTCATCTATAGGGGTATCCACTCTGTCCTTAAAGAAATCATCTATTGATATGGGAACCGGCTTCAAGCCATTAACTCTCAACTGAACCGACAGACGCTGGGCAAAGGTTGTTTTCCCAGATGAGGATGGTCCGGCTATAAGCACAAGCTTCTTATTGTTTGAAGCAGAAATCATATCTGCAATCTGTGCGATTTTCTTTTCATGGAGACCCTCAGCAACCGCTATTACCTCACTGATTCTGCCTCCATTTATCGCGTCGTTCAAATGACTTATATTTTCCAGCTCCAATATCTTTCCCCAATTTTCAAACTCTCTGAATATATTGAAAAGCTTTTTTTGCTCCTTGTATTCGGGCAGCTGGTTGGGAGTTGACTTCTCAGGAAACCTCAGCACGAGTCCCGGCTTATTGAATTTCAGATCAAACAGTTTGAGATACCCGGTAGAGGGAACCATATATCCATAGAAATAATCATGGTAACCGTGACAGCTGTATACATTGATGTACTTTTTCTTACGATATTTTATCAAATCCACCTTATCCAGCTGTTGAGTGCTCTTAAAAAGTTCTATGGCCTCAGTACTGGCTATTTTTCTTTTTTCAAAGGGTATATCCTGTTTTTGAAGCTCCCACATTTTTTCTTCTATTTTTATAATATCCGGCTGTGTCAAAGGCTCATTCTTATGAACCTCACAATAAAGCCCTTTGTTGAGGGAATGCTCTACTGTGACCCTGCACCCTTTGAATACCTCTTTTGCCGCTATTATAAACAGAAAAGCCAAGCTTCTCGAGTAAAACCTGTTCCCATAGCCTGTAGTTCTATCAATAAACTGCAGAGTGCAATCCTTTTGGATTTCAACCCACAATTCCTTAAGCTCGTTATTCATAATTGCTCCAACAATATCTGATTTAAAGCCCTGCTGAAAATCTTTTGCGATCTCCGAAAGCTTGGTTCCCTTTGGATATTCCTTGTTTATACCTTGGGGAAATGTCATTAATACCATATCTTTCATAATTCAAGCCTCCAATCATAATAGATTATTATCCCGCATTATCAAAATAAAAATCGTGCAAATATACATCACTATCTTATTCACCATAAATAAAAATTACCATATTTTTTGAGTAGTAATATGTTTATTTTCGTCAGTAATGTTTAAAATCCTTTATTTAATACAGCTTTATCATTTCCTACTAAATTTAGAAATATTTATATTTAAATTGAGTAGACTTTATAATAGAATATATATGCTGAAACATATTTGTTTTACAGGTTTTAACGGTACCGCAGTACTGTGTTATGAAAAATGAAAGGTGGGTCATGTATGCTTAATTACAAAATAGTCGGCAACGCAATGCAGCAGATTGTTGTGGAGCTAGGAGCTAATCAGCTGATGTACAGTGAAGCCGGAAAATTCCTATGGAAAACAGACAATATCAAATTTGAGACTTCCTTCAATGTAAGTGACAAAAAAGGTCACTTTGAAGAAAAAGGCGGCGGGGGACTCCTTGGCAAGTTCATGGATACCGCTGTCAATGTGGGTAAAAGAAAGCTGGCAGGGGAGTCTGCTGCATTTCAAGTATTCAATGTTACTCATGGGCAAAGCGGCTTGGTAACTTTCGCCCAGACTATTCCCGGTGAAATAAAGGCTCTGAATATTGAAGACTTTGGTGAGCTGTATGTTCAGAAGGACGGCTTCCTGGCAGCAGAAAACACAGTAGACTTTGATATCGCACTTACAAAGAAGGTTGGCGCTGGCTTCTTCGGTGGTGAAGGCTTCATCCTTGAGAAATTTACAGACAAAGGTACTCTTTTCATTGGTGCCTGCGGTAATTTCATAGAGCTTAATCCTGCGGATTACGGCGGAAAGATACAGATAGACACCGGCGCTCTGGTTGCCTTTGATAAGAATATTGATTATGATATTGAATGGGTAGGTAAAAGTGCAGGCCAGGTAGCCAAGAACCTCTTGTTAGGCGGAGAAGGACTTTTCCTCGCCACTCTCTCAGGAAACGGAAAGGTACTACTCCAAAGCATGAACATAACAACCCTGGCTAGAACGCTTTTCAGGAACGCAACCAAATCATCTGCTGAAGACAGAAGCAGCGGCAACGTGCTCGGCGGGCTTGGCAGCCTCCTTGGAGAACTAGGCGGCGATAAGTATTAAGCTATTTAAAGCTCCGATAAATGTATCGGAGCTTTTTAGTGTACATAATAACTTACCAAAGATGTAAACAATTTGTAACAACTGGCTCCAGCCTATATCATTATGTTTTCTATTCTAATATAATAACATTAAGGAAAGTAATTAATGCTAATACTCTTTATTCCTCCCCCTCATTTTAAAGAATGCGGCATTTATAGGAAACTATAAATGCCGCATGTTGCTTTGCCTTTCTCTGCTCATATTTCATTTACATTTCTCAGATTATTATATATATTATTCTTTGAGACCATAATTATATTTATTTTAATAAGGGAGAAAAATACTGATGATTGATACTATTTTATTTGATTTGGACGGAACACTTCTGCCTCTTGATATGCAAAGATTCACTGAGATTTATTTTAAAGAAATGGGAAATATGTTTAAGGATATGATGGATCCCAAGCTGCTTGTAAAATACATCTGGACCGCAACCGAAGAGATGGTAGAAAATACTGAATATAAGACAAACGAAGAAGTATTCATGAATAAATTCCAGCAGCTTATCGGCGGGGATATCAGCAAGTATCAGAAGCGATTTGATGATTTCTATGACACTCTATATCACAAGACAAGAGAATCCGTACAGAGCCAGGCATTAATAAAAGAGAGCATTAAACTGCTCAAAGAGAAAAATTATAAGCTCGTTGTCGCTACCAATCCCCTATTTCCACGCAAGGCGATATATCATAGGATTGAGTGGGCAGGGCTTGATTTGAAGGATTTCGCATATATTACATCTTACGAAGATAATCATTACTGCAAGCCACAGCTGCACTATTACAAGGAAATACTTGAGGTGATAGGTAAACGACCTGAGCAGTGCATGATGGTAGGAAATGATGTACAGGAGGATCTAGTCGCCCTTAAGCTGGGACTGAAAACCTTCCTGATAAGAAACCATATGATACATAGAACACAGGATGAAATAGACAGCACTTACGAAGGGGTCTATGAGGATTTCTATAATTTTGTGAAAGGTATGGATGCTGTCAGCGCGTCTTCCTAAGCATTGCTCTGATAGCCCAGACAGCCGGTATAAGCGTGATGGCAGTTATTATTATGAGATAAAAACTGCCGCTATAGTATTTTGCAAGAGAAATCAAATCGTTGTAAAAGTGAGCTAAAAAGCTTATCCAGATATTGCCCGTATACAAAGTGACAAAGAATACCGGTATATAAGCAATACCTATAGGAATTGCGGCATTAAATCCCCAGCCGAAGGTGTGCAGAATACCAAAAATCAAAGCAGCGGAAAGTATGCTTCCAAATAACCTGCATTTCCCAGGAAGCTTCATATATTTATATAAGAAAGAAACCAGAAGCAAATTCAGGAGTTCTTCTGCAAAGGCTATCAGTGGCAGGAGCATAACCTTGGTTATTAACTCTGCGGATGTGCTGCCCGCCGCATCTATCTGCTGCGGGGCAATGGGAAAAATGCCTGTTGCTATAAGCAAATTACTTATTATCCCTATTAGTGACATTAGTATAACGGGATAAATAAATATAGTGTCCAGCCTATGCCCGATGAAAACGGGCATTTTTTTATTCTCCCCCGGAAAACTCAAATAGCTGCTTAAGCTCTTGAATAGCAGCATGCATAAAATCACTAATGATATATAATAGGCACCGCCGAAAACAGATGTGAATAAGAAGCTTTTACTTTTATTGATAAGAAAAAGGCACAATAGTGTCCAAACAAACACTATTGTACCATTTAAGATACTTACCCCAGTGTATACGTTACCCTCTGCCTTTTTTATAGCTCTCTCCAGTTTGACATTCATGAATTTGCACCCCGTTATTTACTGCGGAAGCTGCATTAGCTGATTCTCAGCTTAAGCTCCTCCAGTCTGTTTACATCGAAATTTGCTATGTACTCTCTGAGATTGTACCACTCCAAATTGCTGTTGCTGTAATACTCCCTATCTATTAATTCGGCAATTGTTTGAGCAAGATTACACCTTGTCTCCACATTTTCAGCCTTTTTTATTGAGCGGTACTTTTCGAGAACAAGTGATGTTGCAAGTGTGAGCTTGCCATTATGGACCATCAGGTAATCGTCGCTGAACTCTAGAACATGGGGCCCCTTTCGTATGAGCTTAACAAATATCATTTCTTTTTCATGCTCAATATTTGTCATAGCCTCACTCCCTTTCTTTTATGAGTATACACTAAGTAATCCATGATTATTATAGCATACCCCCCTATGATGCAAGCCTCTTTTATATTATCTGTCGAATATTCTGGGTAATTGGCATACACTTACCTTTTATCAAATATTTAATGAAAAAATTTAAAAGAGCATTCCCCTAAGAGAATACTCTTTTGTATTTTCTGCAATGTCAGTTGCCAGTATTTTCACCTTTATTTCCCTTTAACCACTCATCTATAGCTTCTTTACCGAACCTATATTCACCACCTATATTTACATAAGGAAGTCCTACACCTGGTGCATCAATCATGTCATATACTTGATTAATATTTATATTCAGATACTCTGCAAGTTCCGTAGGTGTGAACACATCCTTTTCCTTTGCTTCAGTCTTTGGCTGAATTAAATTCTGATTGTTCGCACTGCTCTGGACTCTGGCAAGCTGCACTTCAAGCAGATCAAGCTTGCTGCTCATCCCATCAAGCCTGTTATTTAGCGTATTCAATAAAAATCCATTGGCAGCAATTAGTATAACACCCAATACAACTAAGATTATACCTATCTTCTTCATTCATTAACCTCCCATTACTATTGAGAATAACTAATTCATAAGAAATTATATTCAGATAGCACTTAATAAAGACTTTTTCTATCATATCATAATGTGATGTACAATGCAGTAAGGAATTGGATTCCCAGGAAAAATCCAAAGAAATAAAAAAACCTTGAATCTTCAAGGAGTGGCTAATGCGAAATAAGCGACAATTGAGCAGCCATGTATAGCACGGTATAACTATACAAATCTTGATGGTACTAACTCTCTGCGCCTAAGAAAAGTCTACCGCCTTCCAAAGGCCATCCTTGGCCCTGGAAGGCTTGCTCGGCATCCTTGCCTTGCATACGACTGTTTCTAAGGCTCCGTTCCTAAGTACCATTAACAAGCTTTGTATAAGTATACCTTTGCTATTACATGGCTGCTTACATAGTGTATATTGTTTATTCAGGCTACGAAGCTTTTGGATAGTTCTTCGGCTAGCTGCCCTTGATTGCTCAAGGGTTTGCTTATTATAAATAAATGGTGTGTCATGACGGACTCAAATTGCGGACCCATTGATTAAGAGTTATGACGAACACATGTTCGTACTTTTCCGTTACTTATAAGCGAAATCGTACTATTTAGGATAAAAAAATGCACGATAGATTCATATCGTGCAGTATTCAGATAGACCAGGTGACACTTCTACTTTTACTTTGCATTTAGGAACTAAGATTAAAAATTAAACCTGTGTTTACTTCTTTAACTTTCCATTTACCATCTATGTTGACCAAATTAAATCTAAGTACATTTGGTACCTGTAACTTTTGTTTGAGTATTGTATCATTTATAAGTCCTATATTATTCTTAACTGATATTTCTAATTTCCTAACTTCTTTAATTCCATTTTGGTATTCTCTTACATCGATCATTGCATCCCCAGATGTCATAATACCCATCCCGGGAGGAATTATAACAATCTTTGTTCCATCCTTATCAATTAACTCTACTGGCACACTTATTCCAGCATCTCTTAATTGTTGGTGTTGGGCATCTGTGACTTCATAACTTAAACCCTGAGCACCCTTAATTTTGAATGGTTCTATTAGTTCAGGCCAGTTATTTTGCATTATTTGCAGAATATCTTTTTTAGTCCAGTCCTTATGTTGAAAAACATTTATCAAGTATGCCATATCATTTAAAAAATAAACAAATAGCAATGGTCCAGTGCGTTTTATATATTTCTTATTGGCTTCTATTTCATCACCTAAATGAAGATGCAGGATACCCCAATCATTATACATTCCATCATTGTTTAATTTATCAACTTGCTTACTGAGGTATGGAGATATGTCATCACCTTTTTTTAAAACTTCAATCAATTGATCTAATCCTTTTTTCAATTCAGGTGGGCAATTAAACTCTTTTGCAATTTTGATATTATAAGGTTTCCTAATACCCTTTTTTCTTAAATACGAGAAGTATCTTATTATTAATAAATCTTTTGATAGATTCTCATCAAACATGAGACCTTCTTCTTTAATTTCTTCAATAAGTGCGATATGCCAGTATTGTACAAAATCCATCTCCAATTTTTCCATAAATGAACCTCCTTAAACTAAAGCAATTTTATAGAAATGTTACAAATTCTCATATTGACGATATATATCATCAGTAAATTTATATAGATATAATTAAATAGTAAATACTGTAAATATATAATTCGATGTGATTTAATAATATCCTTCAATATTTCTTATATCTAAGTAACGTAGTAAAATTTAAAATGCACGAAACCTCGATTTAGCGTTATAATATCGACCTAAAATAATTATTAAATAAAAATACTACTATAAAGAAACCACTATAACAAATTAAGTAGCTCTTGAGTGTTACTAGTTTTAATTTCTTATTTGATAAATGAAATTTAACAAGAGACTGAAAAATATCAGCAACTGCGAAAAGTTCAGTAATAATAATAACTTTAATGAAATTATTTATATCATAAGACTTATTCCAAGATAAAAAAAGTGCAATGTATAAAATAGCAGTATTGTATAGAGCACCTATAATAACCACGGTATTTAACATATCCTCGTTATTTTTAAAATTAGCTGTCCGATATGAACTACTAAGATAAGGAAATGTGTAAATTAACATATTAATAAAATAAATTGGAAATGTGATACTTGAAGATAAAAATACTAGCTTAACAATATCAAAGCTTATAAAATACTCACTATAAAAGTGAAAAAGAATAAGTAAACCTGCGCATATTGTGCCAGTAAACATGATAAGAATACATGAGACTTTGCTTATGCTAGTTTTAAAAATTTCAGCTAAAAATTCCATATTATCCTCCATAATATAATTACTTAGAATATTATAACATCAAAATTTATCAATAAATAGCATAATATGTAAACATAGTTCTAATTCGTTACAATCAACCTTACAAGTTTAAAAGCAAAATGCACGAAAGATTAATTTCGTACAATATGTAGATTTTTTACTTCAAATAATTATAATAGAACAATATTTTATTCATCTTCAAGACTACTATATTTACCTATAATGTAAGAAGAGATTTCTGTTCCTATTAATTTCTTTTTTACACCTTTAACTCTAACATGAAGTTCATTTCCTTTAACGAAATATATTGTTTTTTTATCAGGTGAAAGGGGTATGACAATTTCTATTATATAAAGGTTTTCTATTGGCTTGTTATATTTATCAACTACTGGGTGGTATATGATGTCAAAAAAGTTAGGAGAAATAGGAGGTTGTATACTAGCTAAATTTGAGTAAATTGTTCTATTAATTTCATCAACTTTATCCTTATTTATTAGGACTCCCTTTACTACTCTATCATTTGCAATACCAAAGTAAAGTCTGCCACCTCTACCATTTAAAAAAGAAGCTGTATACTCGGAAATAGTGCTATTTATTGAATTATTAGGATCTGGTCCTCTTATTTCTTTGAATTCACAATCATAATCTTCAATAAAGTCTACTTTTTCATCAAGTCTAAATTTGTAAAAACTATTAACTTTTTCTTTTTCATCAAGTGAGTAATCTATAACACCTCCAGCAACTAGATAAGCTGACGTTATTTGTTTTAATAGGTCCTCATCAACATGAGCTATTCTTTCTTTGAGTCTTTTTTTATCTATTGTTCTAATTTGTTCAAACAATATAACAGAATCTTTAGCCATATTGTATTTTTTTGCATCGAGGTCAATATGCGTTGGTAATGTTGCTCTAGTAATTTGTGATGTAATTGCAGCGATAATTGTTGTTGGCGCATATTTGTTTGCTATATCATTTTGTATAATTAAAACAGGTCTTACTCCTCCCTGTTCACTACCAATAACAGGGCTTAAATCAGCATAGAAAATATCTCCTCTTCTAATAATCAAAATTGAAAACCCCCATTGCATTAATATAGTAAATATAGAGTTCTGGGAAGATGCACGGAATTTATATTCCGTGCATCTTATAGCATTTTAAAGTGTATAAAGGCATTCCTGATATCTACTTGTTTGTTTGGTGGGCATGGGTGCGTACGATTATCAAGTGAATATCTATTTGGTGATACTCTAGTGCTAAGGCCACATAATTCTTTCATGTGAGCTATCCAACATGTTTTTGGTATATACCCACATTTGTTTCTTACATATTCCTGTATCTCCCTATATGTTGCCATATTTTAACACTCCCTTCTATTTTAGAATACCAAACTATAACTAAAAATCAAGTTGTGTAATTATAATATAATAGAAAATGCACGAAACCTCAATTTCGTGCACTTTTTAAAAAAGCTATATACTAGTACTAAGCTTTAATATTAGTGTCCTCACTATTTAAGACTCGAGTATTATTTGTCCGTGTTTTCATTACTGTATTAATCATATCTAACTCCCTCTTTTCTTCTTCCCTAATAGCTTCATATGTAGTAGAAATTCTGTTATGTGTGTATTCTGAATCCGGATCAATACGTAAGGCAGCAGTAAAACATTCCAAAGCTTTGGAATAAAAACCTTTGTTTTTATAAGCATTTCCTATGTTAGCAATAATCCATGATTGATTATTATTAGCTAATTCATTGGCTTTTTCATAACATTCTAATGCTTTATTATAAAAGTTCAAATCTAAATATGTATTGCCCAGTAGGCCTATATAATTCTCATTTTTAGGATATAATTCAATCATACGTTTATAAATAGATAACGCCTCTTCTTTTTTATTGCTATTATAAAGAAATGCTGCATAAACTTTTAAAAGATTTTCATCACTTGGATTTTTCATTAATGCCATATTATAGCTTGCATAAGCATTGTCTAAGTCATTCTTCTTAATATAAATATCAGCTTTAAGCGTGTTACATTCAATATCGTTAGGGTAATGTTCGGCAAGCATACTTATTATATCTAATGCCTCCGGGAATCTTTCTAGCTCTGTTAAAACTTCTACTTTTCTTTTCAGTATTCTACAATTATCTTTTATTTTACTTATGCCTAAATCAAGTATGTTAATTGCCTCATTAGGTAATTTGCATAATAAGTATTCTGATGATAATGCCAAATATGGTCTTGAATCACTTGGATATTTCTCAGCAAAAGAATTTAATTTTCTATATCCTGAATTAAAATCTTTTTTTAACAAACATAAACCTATAATATACTCATTATCTGCTACTTCTTTTGAATCTTCAGCTTTGTCTATTAGTCTTTCTAATACTTTAATTGCAATATCATAGTCTTTATTCATATAATGGGATATCCAATCAAATGGTTTATCTCCATCACCTATATGATCACATTCATCATTAACACAATTATTTTCTACAATATCTTTATTAATAATTTCTTTTCTACTAGATGGTAATAATAACGTATCATCACTTTCTGAGCCTCCAACTTCTATTTTAAAACCATCTTTGGTTTTTTCAAATCTTTTTGTCGAGGCAACACTGGTTAACATTTTCACTAAAGGCTTCTTATAAACTAATAAAATTATTAATAGAACAATAGAAACGATGATAATCGATAAATATTTTATCCATTCCATAAGTAATCCTCCCAATTATATAAATTATTGGATAATAAATTCACTTTAGTTAAATTATAGCAGTTTATAGTATGTAAGGGAATAAAAAGTAAAAACAGGACATAAATGCACGAAAGGTTACTTTCGTGCATTTATAAGTTGCTAAAATAGGTTATAGTATATCCTTTAGTTTCTTTAATAAAAGTGTCTTTCTTTGTTCTATGAAAATTTTAAAATCTTCGATCCTTAAACAATTTGGAATTAATTGCTTTTGTATATCAATATTTTCCTTAGTTACCCAATCAACTAGCGTTTTATCCTTTTTAGATTCATTTTCTCTTGAATCAATAAGCTGCAAGTTAAGTATACTATTATAATGATTTTTATCTAAGTAAAATTTTATATCATCATCATTTGTAATCCCAATGTTGGTTAAATGGTTGATATTAAAACAGCTTTCCGGGTGAATGTGGTCTTTATGAAAATCATTATTTTTATAATCAAGATGTGGATACAGTAATGATAAAATTGAAAATGTATAATTATCATCTTTTTGAGTATATAATATCTCACTTAAATACTTTTCGTCTGTGCTGATATAGCCACTATCTATTAATTTAGAAACTGTTTCTTCATATGGAAACCAAGGCAAACTAAGATAGCTTTTAATAACATTTCTTAATAATGAAAGTATGGTATCCGAAGAGCGCCCAAACACTCTCTGTAACAATACTAAGTTAATCCATCTTTGAATGATACGTCTATCACTTTGCATTAATTTTGATTTCACAAAATCTTTATAAATATCCTTATGATATAAATAATAGATTATCGGTATAATTGCATTTTTTGATGTTAATGTGTTTTCTGTGAAGCCAAAAGATCTGAGTAAAGCGAACGATGTTTTAATTACACTTTTTATTTCATCCCATTTTTCTTCAAACTGTTTTGCACTATCAGCCTGGAAGTTACTAACCCTGAATTTAATATTATCACTATGTAAAACTAAATAGACTCTTAAAATGAAGTCTTTTGTTATAAAGAACCCTTCATCTCTGATAGATTCTATAAGTTTTTGAAATTCTTTTTTTGCATCTAAATTTTCCCAGTGTGCTATCGCTATAGATATTAATAAATCCGAATAATCTAAAGGCTCACCACCACTATTTATTCTAATAAATATATTTAACGCCTTTTCAATATTTTGTTCCTTTTCTAGAAAATAATTTATTAATTGTTTTGAGTGAATGACATTATGTAATGTTGAAAGTGCCTTATAAGTAAATTCGCTATCCTTATATCCATATGTATCTAAGTATTTGTTGAATTCAAAATTATCCTTCAAATCAAGTATCTTACCAACCTTAAACCACTTTTTATGACCACTATCAAACTCGAACTCATCTAAAGTAAGAAATCTAAAGTCATATATTCTACCATCTTCTTGATTGCTTACTGCAGATTCAATATTTAAGTAAAGATATCTTGTAGGTATATTATCTTCTGTATCTTTCCAGAAAACTCTTGGCTTTTTATGTGCGTAGCTACCCTTTAACCCAATATATAGAGAAGTAAGCCTCTGTTGTCCATCTAAAACAGCATAAAAATCATGCAATCCTTCAGTTCCGAATTCATCGCTTTGCGTCCTAAACAATTCTCGATATTCTTTCAAAAAACTGTAATACTTATAACGGTTTTTTGTTTCTCCTTCTATTCTCCAAAATAAAAAGGAGCTTATCGGATAATTTTGCATAATAGAATCAAAAAGTCTCTCAACCTTTTCGTAGTTCCAGACAAATTCTCTTTGGATTGCTGGTAACAAATAGTAATGGTTTTCAATGTTCTCCATAGCTTCACTTATTGTTATTGGCACTTGAAATGACATAATTGTTCCCCCCGAATATATGAATTTGTATTTCTTTTAGTTTCAGCTTTATTATATCAGTAAAATTTAACATAAAATAGTATTTATGGAAAATTTTATTTAACATAAATGGCTCTATATAAACCAGAAAAAGCGTTACAATAACTACCCCAATAACAAAAATGTTTAGCTGTTTTCGGCAAAAATCCAAAAATTAAAAAAAACCTTGATTTCTCAAGGTTTACAGTCCAAAAAATAAAAATGGTGCGCCATCACGGACTCGAACCGTGGACCCATTGATTAAGAGTCAATTGCTCTACCAACTGAGCTAATGGCGCAGGTTTGTTTGTTTTGTACAGTTTCGTCAACCGACTTTTTTATTATACAAAAGAAAGTAAGCTATGTCAACAGCTTATTACTGGATTAGCTGTAATTTTTTTTAGAATAATGCATGAAAGAACTTCCACTCATATTATATCTAGAATTCAAATGTCTATACTGTCGCTTACATAAACTATGCCTTTAGCTTTAAAAAGGAATTCAAAAAAATCAATAGACCGGTTTAAGCCGGTTTATTGATTTTTTGTTACAATTACTGCTACTGAATGCAAAAAATTCTGGCTTCCCTTGTAGTCTTGCCGCTATGATTTGCTGCTTCAAAGGTTACAACATGGAATTTTTCCTTTAATGGCTCTGTAACAGCTATGCTCATAGTTCCCGTTGTCTCATCAAATTCAGGAGTATATACATTTCCATCCACTATTAGCTTCAAGCTGTCAATATCAAGCTTGGAGCCTTTGTCAGTACTTACTGCTGCAGTTAGTGTAGGAGTTGCAGTACTAATTATTTCCCCCATTGCTATTGAAGGTTCAATAATTGGGGCTGCTCCGCTATTTTCATTCTCTGCGGCTTTTCCCCAAACTTCCTTGAATAACCTTAAAGAGTTCCCGCCAAGTATCTTCTCTATATCACTCTTTATATACCCTCTTTCAAGCAATTCTTTTGTGATATTAGGCACAAAGGATACATTCTGGAGGTCTATCGGCATGTCTGCTCCATCAAAGTCAGAGCCAAGTCCCACATAATCAATCCCTACCAGGTTTACTATGTAATCGATATGGTCAACCAGATCTTTGGTCGTAACAGTTGCGGGATTTCCTAAAAACAGATTATAAAAATTGACTTGGATTACACCGCCCCCATCTGCTATAGCCTTTATCTGATCATCCTTCAGGTTGCGGACTTGGTTTGCTATGTTGTATACGCAAGAATGGCTGGCGATTACTGGTGCTTCCGAAGCTTCTATAGTTTCCCAGAAGGTTGCCTCATTCATATGGGATACATCCACAATCATACCCAGCTTGTTCATTTCTCTTATTACTTCCCTGCCAAGCTCTGTCAGACCGCCTGAAGAAGGTGTGCCATCCTTGTATTTATTGTTTACACCTTCGCCTAGTGCGTTGGAATTGCTCCAATTAAGCGCTAACATCCTCACACCAAGGTCATAGTACTGCCTTAACAACTCAATTCCTGTATCCTCATTGAGTGAATAGGCTCCTTCGATGCTGGATAATGCAGCAATCCTTCCAGAATGTTCAATTTTTTCGATATCTTTGAGGGTTAACGGCTGCTCTATGGTGTCCGGATTGTTATCCAGTGTCCATTTCAGGGCATTGATAAGAGCCAGTATGCGGCTGTTTCCCCTGGTAAAGTCCTGTCCCCCAGTAGGAATAGCATACCCACCAGTATATGCACCGAAGGTCTGTACATCGACTCCACCTTGCTGCATCTTTGGTATGTCCAACTGGAAATCTGTTTCATTGCCAATGTTTGAAGCGGGAAGCCATGTAGTACGGTCTATAATGTTTAGTAATGTGTCTGAATGAGTATCCACCACTGTTGCATCACTATGTATCTCTGCTGCGTTTCCAACTGTAGCAGGAGTAGCGTAAGTAGTTGTGAAACTAACGAGAAGAACTATACATAGAACCATACATAAAGTACATTTTCTCTTTCTCACCATTCTATTACCTCCTAGCTATTTTTACTGACAGGCAGTGTCCAACTCCGAGACTTACCACCGCTTTCGTTTTATATTGCCTGCTTATCCAAATTACACCATATGAAGAATGCAATATTTTGTAATATCCTATATCTGTCTGCTAAAAAAACGTTCTACTTGTTTTCTGTGCAGAGGAGCAATTTTGATTAATTTCTTAATCCGCACCCAAATTTCATAGTTATATTACATTTCCTCCTCAAAGCCAGCCAAAGCAGCCGGGCTTGGAATGGATGCTGAAGCCCAGGTCGATTTCACAAAATCCTGATTACTCTGTACGCCTCAAGTTTCCCTCATAAATCTGCACTAAGCCGTCATATCCATTGGCTGAGTATTTCGGTACCAGCAGCCTTATTTCGTCCATATACTTTACTGCCTTCTCAAATTCCAACTTTGCCTTATCATACTTTCCTTGACTAAAGTAATTTACTCCAGTTTTATTGCACTCATCAGCTAATTTAAAGCATTCATATACCTTTTCAGCCTTTTCCAATATTCTATTTTTGTTCCCCAGATATGCAGTCTTCAGTTTGGAATACTGCTCTTGATCGTAATTACTTATACATGCTTTCATGGATTCCAGCTTGTTCAAGGCTTTATCAAATTCATTTTCTCCCTGCTCCAGTTTGCCTTCATTGAAGTATTGCACCCCCAATAAGTTATGCTTCCCGGCAAGCTGAAAGAAGGAATCGGCATACTGGGCAGAGCTGCTGTAACCGGCATCAATTTTAGCCAGCTCTGCAAAAGCTGTAATAGCTCTTTCATAGTCATTCCGTACATAATAATCTGTTGCTTCTTTATAAAGCTTCTGCACTTTCAAATAGTTTCTTACAGTCTTGATCTGACTGTCCACCTTACCGCTTTCGTATCCCAGCCTTTTTGATTCTTCAAAAGCAGAAAGGGCCAGCCCATATTGCTTACTCTTCATATATCCCAAGCCCATCTTGAAATATTCCTCCCCGCTTTTTCCCATAACAGGCTGAGGGGCTAGGGC
The DNA here is from genome assembly GCA_035628995.1 of Clostridia bacterium. Classification (NCBI taxonomy): domain Bacteria; kingdom Bacillati; phylum Bacillota; class Clostridia; species Clostridia bacterium. The sequence continues at coordinate 90,269 of DASPIR010000034.1, forward strand.
TGGAGTTGTTGTTGTCGTTGTAGTCGGTAAAGGAGTAATCTTTATAATATCAGTTGCTGTCTCTTTTATAGGTGGTTTAAACTCATATGCATTAATAAATGCTAAAGTAAATGCCAGTGTCATCGCTATAATCCCGGTGGCAACTGAGACTATAAATCTCTTTCTCGCGCGTTTTTTTGCATTATTCATTTTATCTATCGATGCAACAAGCTCGACTACTGCTATCTTTTCAAGCTCCTGCGCATATGCTGCCCGTGCATCGGCTCCTCCTTTATCTACAGCTATCTGGGCCTCTTCATAATCAGCTTTTCCTGCTGCGCATTCAGCTGTGCTGTTTATTGCCAAGCCATCTCCCTTTGCAGACCTTGCATCCGCTTTCAAGAAGCGCTCCAGCTTTTGCCTCAACTCATTGGGTGACTTATACCTATCCTTTTTATCATAGCTGCATGCCTTTAGAATTATCGCCCCCAGGTTCTCGCCTGCATCTACAGGCAATGGCAATTCTTCTCCTGCCATCCTGCCAGCTATGGATTTTTCTGTATCATCAACAGTAATATTGTCCGGGGGCAGAGGCAAAAATGGCAGTCTCCCTCTGTTAAGTAATTTGTACATGACAATTCCCAGTGAGTATATATCTACTGAAGAATCATAGCTCTGTTCCTTATATAGCTCAGGAGCCATGTATAAGGGGTTGAATTGAGCCAGAGCCGTCCTTCCGCCCTTTAAGAGCTCCTTTGCCAGACTGAAGCCGCCCAGCTTGAATTCTCCTTTAGTTGATACATATATGCTGGAATCCTTGATGTCCCTGTGTATTATGCCTTCCCTGCCGCATGCCTCCAGGGCCTTGCATATATCAATTCCAAGCTTTGCCACCTCGCTCTTTCCAAGCTCCCGGCTTATCAGAAAATCCGGCAATGGCTGAAGGAACTCCATCCTTATCAGTACATCCCAGCCTAATTCACCTTTCTTCTGATAAATTGCATGGTCTTCATAAATTACAATGTTGCTGTTTCCCCTTAATTTGTACATCAGCTCAATTTCGTTAAGGATGCTGCCCACCATGCTTTTAAAATATTCCGGCATTGATGCCTCATCAATACCTATATCTTGTGCTTCCTTAATATCGCTCTTGCCAATGGAAAAGCTCATTAGCTTAACAGTAGAGATATACCTTTTGCCCCATTCTTCCTTATACGCCCTGTATACTTCACAGCCACCCCCCTGGCCTATAAGCTCCTCCACTCTCCAGAAGCCCCACAGCGGCTGATATCTTTCTATAGCACTGACAACTTCCTTCATTTCATTCACCCCAAATCCAACTGAGACTGATTCGATTCGGATATTAGTAATTCCGGCATCATTATATAACTTAATAATTTCTATATTTGGAAGCTGTATCCTTTATTAAATTTTTCGCAAGTTTTGACAGGATTTTCCTGAACTCCCGCGATAGTACCCCACGAATATTTATCAACAGAACAATTTGCTTAATTGCAGGTAATAAAATTATGATTCCTTTATATACTAAATGAGATATAATTAACTTAACAATTTGAAGGAGTGTGATTATCATCAATGCATTAAGCCAATTGATTCAATCAGGCGACTGGAAGGGCGAAAAACATGTGCCAGTGATTCACTGCCCGGAAAAGGTAAAACTCGATACTCCCTTTGAAATAAAGGTGTCAATCGGTGACGCTGTACCCCATCCAAATACCTTCGAGCACCACATAGTGTGGATTAAAGTATTTTTCCAGCCAGAAGGCTCAAAATTCCCAACCGAAGTGGCTAGTTTCAGGTTCTCCGCTCATGGAGAAGGGGAGACCTTTACGGATCCGGTAGGACTGACTCAGATTAAGATCAAAAAGTCCGGTACCATCTATGCAATGTCATATTGCAATATCCATGGGCTATGGGAAAATAGCAAGCAAATAAGTCTGGAAGAGTAAGCAGAAGCCCTGATGTATCATACATTAGGGCTTTTATCTTGCCAACCCATATTATTCACTTCCAAAATAATACCTGGGGTCCTCGGCATCTTTTACATATGTCTCATATAGGAACAGCTCGCCTCTTGGAGTTGAGAAGATAAGATTGTTATCTGTATCAATGTAAGCTCTGGCAAGGGTATATACCTCACCTTCATGCTCATACATGACCCCTTCATACAAGTGCAAGTAAATTGTTTTGTTCTCTATAATGGCTGTTGTACCAACACTATCCCCACTTAAATCATATCCGAACATCACATGCACCAACTCAGCTATACCATGATCTTCAAGCTCGGACCATTTAGTCTTGATCTTACCCTCTGCTATCAATTCTTCAAGCTTCACATCAAGTTTTGTAAGCATTTCCAAACCTCCTACTATCACACTTCTTATGTCTATTTTACCACCCTTAGCGCATTAAATACTTCTTCATCGTGAATTATGACCTCTAGTACCTCAATTCTCCATCCAAAACAGTAACAGCTGTGCCGCCTACCTTTACTCTCTGTATTTCGCTGTTCTGTTTTGAAATATTCACATATACACAACCTGGTCTGCCAACTTCCTGTCCTTCTTCTCCAATCAAATCGATAGCTTCATCGCATTCTACAAGTTTATTCTGTATTATATAAGAAGCTACGCTTCCGTTGCCGGTACCACAAACAGGATCCTCGGCAATTCCAACAAAGGGAGCAATTGCTCTCATATGATAACTATATTTCTGGTCCAATACTTCAAGACAGAAAGGAGTAATTCCTATCAGCTTATACTTCTCACTTATCCTTTCAACAGCTTTCAAATCAGGCTTTGCATTCATAAGCTTATCCAGTGTTTTTATCCCAAACACCAGCCACCATATCCCGGTACTAACTTTCATAGCCGGTATATCCAGCAATTCACCTTCATTCAAGCCTAAGAGCTCTGCAACTTCACTTTTGCTTAAATCAAGGCTTTCAAATTTAGGGGTAGCTTGCGTCATCATAAACACTTTTTCATTGTTGATACTCATCAATTCTACAGGCAATACACCAGCCTTAGTTTCCTGATAAAATATATCTTTGCCCAAATCCAGCTTTCCTTCTTCATAAAGTGCTGAAAATGTGCCTATTGTGGCATGACCACATAAGTCCACTTCAAATCTGGGTGTGAAAAACTGTACCTTAAAATCAGCAACCCTTGAAGTAGAAACAAAAGCAGTTTCAGAAAGGTTCATTTCTTTAGCAATTTTCTGTTTAACATCATCAGTTACACCTGAGGCATCTGTGACAACCCCGGCAGGATTACCTCCAAAAGGTATAGACGTAAATGCATCTACCTGCTTGATTTTAATACTTTTCATTCATTTCACCCCTATTTATATTTGTTGTTTTTATTTCTCCATCTATTTCCATAATCCTCTAATTCTTCAACACAATTTATAACCCATTTTGATTTGCTCAAAAAGCAAAAGCTGCTAATTAATAGAAATAGTATTGACACATAAAAATGAAATGAATATACTATAGTTAGAATTCTAACTATGTAAATGGAGATAAAATATGCGCAAACTGTCTTTAATGTCTAAAATGGGAATAGTATTTCTTACGTGGAGGCGCGCTCTTCAGAAGGAGTTGGTTCCACATAAGATAACTCTGAACCAGCAGTATGTCTTGAACCAGTTAACAAAACGAGAGTTCCTTTACCCCTCCCAGATTGCCGATATGCTTTTCTGCGATCGCCCGACTGCTACAGTCATCATTAAGAACATAGAGCGGGAAAAATGGGTTAGAAGGGAAAAGGACATAGAAAATGCAAAGCAGATTAGGATTTACATCACTGAAGAAGGTAGACAGAAGCTTGCTTCCTTGAAAGGTGCATCCGGTCCTGAAGATATGGCCCTCTATGACCCGCTTATGTGTCTTACCGATAAGGAAAAAGAACAGCTTGATACTCTTCTGACTAAAGTACTGTCCAATCTGAAAGAAAATAAAGACAATCATATATAAAATTTTTTGAGACTATGATTAGAATTCTAATCAACATAATAAGGAGGAGCTCATATGGATTTTTATAAAGTCGTTAATTCCAGGAGAACAGTCAGAGATTTCCAAGAGAAGGAAATAGAGCTTGAAGTAATTAAAAGAATTATTGATGCGGGGCTCAAGGCACCCTCCAACGATCATTTGCGCCAGTGGGAATTCATACTGTTAAATGACCGGGCAGCCAGATCAAATCTGATAGAGCAATTGAATGAAAGCTATACCGAGGAAGAAGCAACAGAATTGGTGAATAGAAGGGGATATGCCGATGAATATCAGCGTGAAATGTATATTGATGCAAACCAAAAGCAGTATAGCATGCTTGTAAATTCCGGATGTCTTATCATACCATGCATGCGCCAGAAAACGCCGCTTCTGGAACCTTCTAAACTGTCCTCATTAAATGGGCTGGCTGCAATGTGGTGCTGTATTGAGAACATACTGCTTGCTGCAGCAAGCGAAGGCATATATGGCGTAACACGAATCCCCTGCCTGGATGGAGAGACCAAGCATATAAAAAATAGACTAGGCATACCAGAAGACTATGAAGTTCCTTGCTATATAGCATTGGGTTATCCAGACGAGAGTGCCAGAAAAATCAGACAGCACTCTATAAAGGCGGAGGAAAGGATGCATTTCAATAAGTGGTAAATAAAAAACCTGTGCTTTGCCCCGGACCCCTTTTATTGCATAATCGGACGCATACTATTAGATAATAGATGTGACTTATGATTTAGAAGAGGTGCGAAAAATGAAAGTAGCAATCCTTGGTGCTGGCGTTACAGGCCTTGCATGTGCACTCGAGTGTGAAAGACTTGGGGTGTATGCTGACCTTTATGAACGAGACCATACAGTTGGATGGGTATGGCCATCTGTGAATTATTGGCCAAGCATATTTTTTAGAGATACCGGTGACATAATTGACTATCTTAAAAAAGAGTACAAAATGGACCTAAATCCAATCGGTGAATGCAAGAACATTGTATTAAAGTCGCCAAATCAGACTGCTAGTATTGATGGTAAACTAGGCTACTTTATTGCCAGGGGCAAAGGTGAGGAATCAATAGAGTCGCAATTGAGGAGATTTTTAAGAAAGACTGTAGTTCATTTCAATAGTAACGTGGATTATAAAGAACTGTCTAAAAATTATGATTGGGTCGTAGTAACAACTGGAAATGATATAGTAGCCAGAGATTTAGGGATATGGGAAGATGAAGGATTAGTCCGTATAATGGGCGGTGTCGCGTTAGGAGATTTTAATCAAGAATCAGCGAGCCTTTATCTTGATACCAGTTATACTGGTTCCGGTTATGCCAGATTAACGCCTTTTAGCTCAACACAAGCAATAGTTGGGTTGTATACAATCGGATGTGATGAATTTGATTCAGAAAGGTTGTATTCTGCGTTCTTACAGAAAGAAGGTTTAACTAACTTAGAATTCTTGTATAAATTACTTCCCCCACCATTTTCAACAGGAAAAGTAAGAAAGTTTCAAGTTCGCAATATACTTCTTGCGGGGAGAGCAGCTGGGCTAACAGAGAGATTGCTTGGTGTCGGAGCTCCAGAGGGGATAATAAGTGGGATCTTGGCAGCAAGGGCCATCATTAATAATGAGGATTACACAAAACAGGTAGAGAAAGTAAGGAATCATGTAGAAAACATATCCAGTTTTAGAAAAATTATTGAGAAATTTGATAATAACGATTATGACAAGCTTATAGCAGCTTTAGATACGCCAGGAATAAAGCAAATTATATATAATACAAATATAGATTTTGCTGATATGGCAGGTAGAATAATAAAGCATGTGACAAAATAGGGAGCCTTTTGATTGATTAATGCCCACATATTGGACAGCCTTGCAGACTTAAAGGTAGTTCCAGCCCGCATTCCTCGAGCAGCTGAGAATTCGTCATGATTTCAGTAGTGGGTCCGTCGTACTCTACTCTCCCATTCTTCAGTACTATCGTTCTGCTGCATAGTTCCAGTGCCATATCCAAGTCATGGGTCGCTATAAGCTTTGTATGCATAAAACCCTGCAGCAGATTTATTAATCTTCTTCTGGACTTGGGGTCCAAAGCAGCAGTAGGTTCATCCATAGCCAAAACACTTGGCTCCATGGACAGCACTGTTGCAATTGCTGCTGCTCTTTTCTCTCCACCAGACAGCTTATAAGGGGCACGATGCAAGAGGTGTTCTATTCCCACTGTCTGAAGTGCTTTTATTACTCTTCTCTCAACTTCCTCTTCATCTAAGCCATAGTTTCTTGGCCCAAAAGCAACATCATTATAAACACTTGTATTGAACAGCTGATCCTCCGGATCCTGGAAGGTAAAACCTATTTGCTGTCGTATCATGTTCAATGTTTTCTTAGTAACAGGAAATTCACCCAACCTTATTTCACCTTGCTCTGGCATCAAAATACCTACCAACAGCTTCAGCATGGTGGATTTCCCAGCTCCGTTAGCTCCTACTATTGCTACTGATTCTCCATGGTGAATACGGATATTAAGGTTTTCTAAAGCCTTATTGCCGTCATTATAGGAGTAAGATATATTTATAAAATCAATTATATGGTGGCTCATTTTATCACCTTTGTCACTAATAACCCTAAAAGCATGGGTATATCATTAAATTTTGCTACTAAAAGAAAAGCTGTCCATCCCAGTAAGTATATTATATCTATTTTATTAAGCTTATCGAGATTTACTCCATAGTACTGATCTTGAAAGCCCCTCAGCTTCATAGCCTGATATAGTCTGAGTGCCCTATCATAGGTTCGCAGCAGCAGCAATCCAATCAAAGACCCCCAAACATTTCTGCTTATGCCCTTTTTGTATGGTGCTCTTATGGTATAGGCATTATATACCCTGGAGGTCTCTCCCATAAGCACTGATATGTATCTATAGGTTAAGAGAAGCTGGATTATGAATATTTGTGGTACGTGCAGTCTTTGCAAAGCAGCTGCAATCTTGTTCATACCTGTAGTAGCCAGCAGAAGCAAAGCCGCCGTTACTGTCAGTCCACATTTTATAAGCAATGAAGCAAAAGACAGCATGCCTGCCGAAATACCAATACCTCCTATAGCAACCACTATAGCCCTGTCTAAAAACGGATTGAATATTCCAACCCCAATTACCAAGGGTGCCGCTATTGCTAGACCAACCAGTATTGGTTTAAGAGAAATATCTCCCACTGTCATTATGATAACTGGGTAAAAAAGCATGGGTAAAAGCCCCGATATATCATACTTATCGTAGGATACAACAACTAATAGGTATATAAAGGTTACAACCAGCTTTACTACAGGATTGGTCCTGTGAATAGCAGTCTTTTTTTCAGCCAATTCATCCAGTATGAATATTTTGTAGTATGCCTTTGTTATATCCACCATATCTACCAATCCCCATAGCTATTTATTTGCAGGGCATGCCTGCTTCGGACTGCTATGTATTATCATCGATTCTTTTTCTTAGTCAAGACCTTTATTATTATACCAACACAAGCTGCTAGAAACAAGGTTATTGCTGACCCCACTACTCCGGAAATACTGGTGCCTGCTTGCTTTGGCGCTTCTGCACCTGACTTGAAACTGTAATGCGGCAAAATAGCAAGTTTATTTTGTATAGCGGAAAGCATTTGACTCAGCTCACTGCCTTGTTTCAGCTCTCCCTGCCCTGCTGAATTTTGCAAAGACCATTCCAATCCATCAGGATTGCCGGATGCATACCAGGATAATATACCTCCGATTACTAAGGCTGCAATTATCAATGACAACAAAATTCTTTTGAAGGGAACATTGCCGCCAGTAGTCTTTGAACCACCAGAACCTTCTATCAGTTCAGGCCTGGCCTTCCAGATAAAGTTGATCACCGCTGCGGTTATTAAGCCTTCAACTACACCGATAGCAAGATGGATTGACTGCATCAGCAGTAAGAATGTCGTGAAGGGAAGCTCCAGCTTTCCTGATAGCATTGTCTGAACAACAACACTAAAAGCCCCCAATTGCAATCCTACTATAGAAGCCAACATAGATGCCCAAGTAATACGTATTGTAGAATAGCCTTTTGTTAAAATCCTTTTGTATATAAAGGGATAGGCTATAAAGCAAGTATAAAAGCCCATGTTAAATATATTGCAGCCCAGAGCCAGCAAGCCTCCATCTGCAAAAAATAATGCTTGAATGGTAAGTACCGCTGCCATAGCCAAAAAACCTGCATAAGGGCCGAGAATAGCTGCTAAAAGCATACCTCCGCCCAAATGTCCGCTTGATCCTGTACCTGGTATAGTGAAATTTATCATTTGAGTCGCAAATATAAAGGCTCCCATGACTCCCATCATAGGTATTTTAGTATCATCCATGTCACTTTTAATTCTATTTATGGAGTCATTCCCCACCTTTGCAGCAGCAATATACATCACTCCACCAACCAAAGGCGTTATTAGCGCATCTGCCATGTGCATGTCAACGTTCCTCCCATTAAAAAACAATCATCCTAATGCAGCATTCAGCCCAATTGCTCCTGCTAATCCCTGTGCAATTTGCCCAATACCTCATTTAAACTGCCTGTTCTGTAGCCGATCAAATCCATAGAAACATATTGAAAACCTATTTCTTTCAATTTGCTATCAATGGCTTTATTCAAGTCTTCTGTAAATATCCTTTTAATATCCTCAGGTACAAGCTCAATCCTTGCCAGCTTGCCGTGACATCTCACTCTCAACTGTGTAAAGCCAAGGCTTCTTAAATATGCTTCCGTCTTATCCACCATACTAAGCTTTTCTTCTGTTATCTCCTCATAATATGGTACTCTGGAGGCAAGGCAGGCTAGACTCGGTTTATTCCAAGTATTAAGCTTCAACTCTTTAGAAAGCTCTCTTATCTCACTTTTCCCAAGACCGCTAAGCTTAAGAGGGCTCAACACCTTAAGCTCCTGCAGCGCTTTCAGTCCTGGTCTATAATCTCCCTCATCATCTGCATTTGTACCATCCACTACTACTGCTATGCCTTTTTCCTTCGCTCTTTCAAGTATCTCTTCAAATACCTTATGCTTGCATATGTAGCACCTATCACTAGGATTTTCCTTAAAGCCCGGTATTTCTAATACATTCTTCTTAATAAAAATATGATTTACATCCATAGCAGCCAGAAACTTTTCCGTCTCAGCCAGCTCTTCTCTTGGCGTTACACTAGAAAGTATTGTTATAGCCAAAACATTTTCTTTACCCAGGGTATCCAAAGCCACCCTTAAAAGAAAACTGCTGTCCACTCCACCTGAATATGCTATGGTAGCTTTTCCGTAGCTTCTTAACAATTCCTGCAACTTCGCGAACTTTTCCACTTGTTTCCTCCTTTAACGCATAGTCCCTTACCGACAACCACCCCATTTTATACTATTATAATTTGTCACACATACAATTACCAGATAAAATAAAGTAATACCACAAATTACCACATACCTGTAAGTTTACATAATTCGTTATAAGTCCTATAATATTCTTAAGACAGGAGGTAGCAAATTGAATATAGTACTGAGAAAACTCATATATAACGAGTCTGAGATACACCTGATAACTTGGAACGGAAGCCCTTGTTTCATGGTGTCCGAGATAAATAAAGCGCTTGACGGTGCTAATAAGGAAGATATGTCATTATACTTACGGCATAATGTTATATCAGTTAAAGGCATCGATTATGATGTAATACAAAATGCAGAAGCACGTGCACTAAGGAGTAGCTTAGAAGAAAGCGGAGTTGTAAAAAAATTTGCGAAAGTCATGATTGTATACTTTGCCGGGCTGCGCAAATACTTTGAATTCAGAAGGACAATTCAGGTTAAGGATTTTAGTAATTATCTGATAAAGAATAAAGTATTCATAGCTGAAGATGAAACAAGTAACAAGTTAATACCAAGTATTTCTGCCCCTCTGCCCGATTCAGCCAGTCAAAGTGTGAAGACTGCACCAACGGCAATACCGGATAACAATATTGGCTATAAAGGATACTCTGAATTTTATAGGCATATTGCTTTTATGGAGGAGTTCGTTAGCTCAATAAATAAGCTGAACATCTCACCTGACAAATCTATTGCTTTTACAATGGATATGGTCAAATTCCTCGAAGACAACGGCATGCAGCCTCAGAAACTACTTGCGCAGATAAAAAAATGGATAGTATAAAACTATCCATTTTAACAGTTTGTCCGAACCTTTCAACTTTCACAACATATTATATAGCAAACAACAAACCTTCTTGGGTTGTTTCATAAATAGAAATAAGGAGTGCTAAACTAGATGACATCCACAGAATTTGTTACTATTGCTATTCTTGCAAAGGATAAGGCCCATGTATTGCCCTTGTACCTTAACCAGATTGAGAACCAGACTTACCCTGCATCCAAGATAAAGCTCTATATACGTACAAACAATAACTGGGACAATACTGCTGCTTTGCTTGAGCAGTGGGTAAAACGAGTCAGGGACAGGTATTCAGAGGTTTACTTTGATTCCAGTGATGTTGAGGAACCTGTACAAAACTACGCTCCTCATGAATGGGTTTCATTGAGGTTAAAGGTGCTGGCACGACTTCGCCAGGAATCGATAGATTGGGCAAAAGCGAAGGGAACCCATTACTTTGTAGTTGATTGTGACAACTTTGTCGTCCCAGAGACTCTTGAAATGCTGCTATCCACAGGTTTACCGGTTGTTGGACCAATGCTTCATGATGGTGATGACCCCCTACGCCTTTTTTCCAACTATCACCCTGAAACTGATGAAAATGGCTACTACAAGCATTCGGATACTTTCTGCGACATATTCAACCAAAAGATCAAAGGCCTTATCGAGGTGAATTTAGTTCACTGTGCCTACCTGATACGCAATGAAGTACTGGATTATGTCAAATACGATGATGGCAGCGGGCGCCATGAATATGTGATATTCAGCGATGTTCTGAGGAAATCGGGTATACCGCAGTATATAGACAACCGCCGCTATTATGGGAAACTTACATTCTGTGATACAGAGGAAGAATTCAAGTCAAAGAACATTGAAATATAGTCAGGTTTTAGGGTTAGTTAAACTAGTGAGTATTTGTAAACAAATAATAGTATTGCTTGTGGAAAATAAAGGACTGGCATACTTACTGCAACGGTAATTTTAGCCTTGAAATATCATCATTTATGCCATATAATAGTTATAATATATAACCATTATATGGCATAAAATATTTTAGTACCATTTAATCAAGCTTAATGTAAAGGTGGGGGAAAATGAATATAACCGAACTATCCGTTAAAAGGCCAACTGCTATAATAATCCTGGTTGCCTTGTTTATCGGTCTGGGTGTCATGGGCTATATGAGCATTGGGGCAGACCTGTTTCCTTCTGCGAACACGCCAATAATGGCCATTCAGACGACCTATGCCGGCGCGAGTGCTGAAGAGATTGAAAAGGATATCGTCAAACCCATTGAAGATGCCGTATCCGGCATCAGCGGTATCGACAGCATCCATTCTACAGCAGGAGAGGGTTATGGCTACAGCGTCTTGCAGTTTTCCATGTCTACTGATCCAAATACGGCAGTCATAGATGTGCAGAAGGCTGTAGACGGCGCGATTGACAAATTGCCCGAGGATGCCTCAAGACCAGTGATTCACAAGTACAATATCAATGATTCTCCTATTCTTATTCTCTCCGTTTCAGGTTCGCAGGCTTATGAGGAGCTGTATAAGGAAGCGGACAGGATCAAGCAGGCGGTTGAAAAGCTGCCCGGAGTAGGAAATGTCACACTCCGCGGTGCTTATAAGAAGGAGCTCTCCATAAAGCTGGACAAGACAGTTCTGGAATACTATGGCATCGATGTGAGCACTGTCATTTCAAAGCTCAAGGCAGAAAATTTGAATATACCTGCCGGACAGATCCAACAGGCTGCAAGAAATAAGACTGTCAGATTATTGGGGGAGTTTGAGAACATAAATGAAATAAAAGATCTCCGCATTCCTCTGTCAACCGGTGGGAATGTTCGTATGGACGATATCTCCGACATAGAGCTGCAGTACCCTGCCGCTGAGGATATTGTAAGGCTTAACAGCAAGCCCTCCATAGGAATTCTTATTCGCAAGCAAAGTGATGCCAATATCGTGGCTACTGCCAATAAAGTAAAAAATGAGCTTGAAGCTCTGAAAGGGACCTTATCTCCCGGTACCGACCTGGTAATCGCTGAGGATTCCACCTATTTCATCAATTCCTCCTTGGGGGAGACCAAAAGAAATCTGGTGGAAGGAATCATTACTACAGCAATCGTACTTTACCTCTTTCTGAGGAGTTGGCGTTCCTCGCTGATCGTGCTTATTGCCATACCAACCTCATTAATTTCCACCTTTTTTGCCATGTATGTGCTGAATTTCACCTTCAACATTGTCTCCCTTACTGCGCTGGCTCTCTGTGTTGGCATATTGGTAGACGACTCTATAGTTGTTCTGGAAAATATACATAGGCATATGAATATGGGCAAGGATCATATAACAGCTGCCATAGACGGACGTGCGGAAATAAGCCTTGCTGCCATTGCCATCACTCTTTGCGATGTCGTTGTCTTTGCACCAATAGCCTTTATGACAGACCTGGTAGGCCAATTTTTCAGGCAGTTCGGCCTCACAGTGGTTTTCGCCACCTTGTTCTCCCTTTTTATATCCTTCACCTTGACACCATTGATGGCGTCCAGAATATATAAAAAGTCCGGTGGTATAGGAAAACCTGACGAAGAACACAGTGAAAACCAAGGAAAGCTTTCGAAGCTTTTTGATAAATATGCCAAACCGGCCTACAGCAGCTTTCTAGTCTGGTGTCTTGACAACAGATGGAAGATTGTCAGCATTGTTATGGCAGGAGTCGTATTCAGCGCTGCTCTCATCCCCCTTGGTGTTATAGATGCTGAGTTCCTGCCGAAGTTTGATCAGAGCAAGCTTAACGTGAGTCTGAGCTTGACTCCGGGCTCCAGTCTGGAAAAGACCAATGAAAAAACCAAGCAGGTAGAGGAGCACCTCAAGTCCATGCCTGAGGTCAAGGAGTTTTTTACAACTGTAGGGGCTGAAAGCAATGAGGCTGCAGCAGAAATCAATATCAATCTGGTAGACAAGAACAAAAGAAAGAAGAATGTATCACAGCTGGCCAAGGAGCTTAGAGGCTGGGGGAAGAGTATTACAGGAATCAGCTTCTCCGTTTCAGAGCCCAGTATAGTGGGGCAAACCTCGGTAGCCGGTGCAAAGCCTGTAATACTGAATATAACGGGTACAGATACAGAGATTTTGAAGGGTGTATCCAGAGAGGTAGAGGACATAGTCCGGTCAGTGTCCGGCGCAGTTGACATAGACAACTCCATAAGGGCAAGCCAGCCGGAAATAAAAGTTAAAATAGACAGACTTGCAGCGTCAGAATACGGAATCTCCATTGCCGGCCTGGCTTCAACCCTGAGGACTGCCATCGCAGGTACCGAGGCTGGTGTGTTCAGGCAAAACGGGGATGAATACGACATAATAGTGAGCTTCAATAAGGATCAGGTAAGAACCCCCGGTGATATTGGAGCTATAAAGGTGATCAGTCCGGCAGGTCAGCCGATCTCTCTGAGCCAGATTGCCGAGATATACCAGTCTGATAGTCCTCAGGAAGTACTGAGGCTTGATCGGCAAAAGGTCGTAACAATATCTGCAAACCTTCAAGGAAGGGCTCTAAGTGATGCAAATGGTGAAATCACAGAAAAGCTCAAGATCTTGAAGCTGCCCTATGGCTATCAGATAAAACTGAGCGGTGATCAGGAGAACATGACAGACTCCTTTTCTTCCTTCATCAAGGCATTAGTCGCATCGATCCTTCTCATTTACATGATACTGGTTGTGCTATATGAATCGTATCTTACACCTTTAATCAGGATGCTTTCCCTACCCTGTGGCATCATAGGCGCTTTGCTTGCTCTGGCAATAACGGGGAAAACGCTGAATCTCATATCCCTTATAGGTATCATCATGCTGGATGGTTTGGCTTCAAAGAATGGAACCTTGCTAATTGACTATGCCAATACACTTATGAAAAGAGGACTGCCACTTAGGGAAGCGTTGCTGGAGTCAGGGATCACAAGGCTGAGGCCGATTATAATGACATCCATAACCATGATCATGGGAATGATGCCCTTGGCATTGGCCTTGGGCGAGGGCAGCGAAATAAAATCGGGCATGGCAGTTGCGTTGATTGGCGGACTAATAACTTCAACACTTCTCTCTCCCGTTCTGCTCCCTGTAGTATATACCCTAATGGATGATTGGAAAAATCATATCCACCGTAAGCGCAGTAAAAATACCAATATTAACGGAGGTGCCACAAATGAAACAGTCTAGGCGGATGATACATAAATGGATTTCTCTGCTCCTGATTGCAGCCCTAACCTTGCTCCCCTTGGTTGGGTGCAGCAAAAATCAGGAAAACACGCAAACCGTAAAAAATGTAAAAGTCACTGAGGTAAAAAAGTCATCTATAAGCATTGCTGTCGAATATGCGGGAAAGGTCACTCCCCTTGAAGAGGTAACCATAGCTTCAAAGCTGCCGGGTAAGGTTGAGCTGGTTAAGGCAGATGTCGGCAGTCAGGTGCAAAAGGGCGATCTGCTGTTCAGCCTGGATGTCAAATCGGTAAATGCGCAGCTCAATCAATCAAAAGCAGCTGTTGTCAATGCACAAGCAAACCTGGTGAGAGCAAGTGATTCCTCAGTTGTTCAGCAGGTCACGCAGCTGGAAGCGGCAGCTAACCAGGCACAGCTGCAATACGACGATGCCAGGCGCAGCTATGAGAGGGTACAGACGATGTACACCTCTGGTGCAGTCTCCAAGCAGCAATTGGAAGCTGCAGAAACCTACTTTAAAAACGCAGAAATTCAGCTGAACTCTGCAAAGGATGGTTTAAGAATCCTGAATGAAAAGGCAGCACCCCAGACTGCTGCAATAGCATCAGCCCAGTTGGAACAGGCGCAGGCAGCTTATGAGTCTGCTTCTATTCAAGTCAGTGACTCCGCTGTCACCGCACCGATTACCGGAGTTGTATCAATGCGCAGTATCGATGAAGGTGAATTTGTCGCAACCGGTATACCGGTTTTTACTGTGATCAACTCAAAAACTCTAATCATATCAATCAGTGTGCCTGATACAGTAGTTGAAAAACTCTATACCGGTGAGCAGGTACCCATGAAAATAACCGCGCTGTCGAAAAGCGAGTTTACAGGCATCATAGATACCATAAGCCCCACTGCCGATCCCAAAACCCAGGCTTATACTGTCAAGCTCAGGCTTGAAAACCCTGACAATGTAATCAAGCCGGGCATGTTGGCCAAGGTAATACTGCCGCTGGAGAGCAAGGAAGGTATAATAGCCGTGCCAAATGAAGCAATCTTTGTAGCCGATGCGATTCAATATGTGTTTCTTGTCGAAGCTGGAAAAGTCAAAAAAATCTCAGTCGAGACCGGACTCTCCAATGATAAAATCACTGAGGTTACTGAAGGCTTGTCAGAAGGAGCTGCAATTATAACAGAAGGGCAAAGCTTCTTGAATGACGGTGAAAAAGTGAGCATAATCAAATAGGAGGACATACTGATGAAAAAATCGAGAGATGAATATCTAATGAGTGATTCCATATTGTTCTATCCGATACAGTATAGCAATTATGTGAACTATATCTATAGCCTCGTGGGAGAACCAAATACCCCGAAGGTATATGTCCTGATCCTGCTCACCCTAAAAAAATTCGGGCCCATGCCTATTTCCAAGATTGGAGAGTGGATCGGCATTGCAAAACCCAATATGACGTCAGTTATTTACGGATTGACGGAAAAAGGCTGGATCAGAAGAAACTCATCCTCAACGGATAAAAGGATAATAAATATTGAAATGACAGAGACAGGCAAAGAGTATTTGAATGATCTTATAGAAAGATTATACCCCATCATGCAGGAGCAGTTTGCAAAGCTAAGCGATGAGGATGTGGAGAAAATGGTATCCTCCCTGGAATTCCTCGTAACGATAGGGCAGAAGCTTATCAAAGCTTAAGTGTCCACAGCTTCTGCAGCGGTAACTTGGTGCATATCTAGGGTGCCAGTCTGTCAACTTATCAACTTACTCAGAAATAAGCTAACAAGTTGACAGACTGGCACGTAACTTTTCTAGTCATCTTATGCGAAGAAATTCATGAATGCAGTAATAATACCTGCGTTAAAGAAGTCTATAAATAAGCTTCCTACTAATGGCAGTATGAAGAATGCCGCTGGAGCAGCTCCATATTTGCTTACGAGTGTTTCCATATTTGCAATGGCATTAGGTGTAGCACCCATTCCGAAGCCGCAATGTCCACTTGCCAGTACTGCTGCTTCATAATCTCTGCCCATAAGTCTGAAGGTTACGAAGTAAGCGAATAATATCATCAGGATTGTTTGAGCAAGCAGCATAACAACCAATGGTACAGCCAGTTCTGCCAGCTCCCAAAGCTTTAATCCCATTAAGGCCATTGATAGGTATAAGGATAGTGAAACACTTCCGATAACATCAATCTCATCCATAAAAGTATTATATAATTTTGTACCGTCAGATATATTTCTCATTATAGCAGCTGCAAACATCGCACCTAAATATGATGGGAAAGTCATACCTACGCTTTGGAAAAAGGTTGAAATAATCGTACCCAATCCCATTGCCAAGATAATCTGAGAAGCAGCGGAGGCAAAGTTGCCTGGAATCAATTCTTTTGTCTTTTCCACCAATATCACAGCAGCTTTACCTGCTGCCTTTGACTTGTGATGGTTTTGTGACAAACCATATTTCTCAATTAAACGTTTTGCGATAGGTCCGCCAATCATACTACCAATAACCAAACCGAAAGTAGCAGAGGCCATGGCTACTGTAGTGGCTCCTATTGCTCCGGCCTTTTCAAATAATGGGGCAAATGCACCTGAGGTACCGTGGCCGCCAGTCAATGGAACGGATCCTGTAGCAAGTCCGAGTAGGGGGTTAAGGTTGAAAGCCTTCGCGAGACTTACGCCCACAATGTTTTGTAATAATACTAAAATGACAGACACTCCTAAGAATACTAAAACCTTTATACCGCCTTTTTTTAGCAGCTTAAAGCTTGCTGTAAAGCCGACTGTTGTAAAGAATGCAGTCATAAGAACCTTTTGCAGTGTAATATCCATTTCAAGAGCCAATATGCCTGTTTGTCTAAGTACCAGGAAAAGTGTTGCAAATATCAATCCTCCTACTACAGCTGCAGGAATACAATATTTTTCAAGAAAATCTATTCTCTTTCTTAAGGTTTGTCCCAGGAACAGCACAGCTACAGCCAATGCGATGGTTTGAATAAGATCGAACTTTAAAACCATAAAAAAACACCTCCATAAAAATAATATAATGATACAGATTAATTTTATGGAGGTCCTACATCAGACTACCGAGTACTTTATAATCCGACAAAAAGATTTATAAAATTCAATCTTTGGCACTAAATGAATCGCGTAATGCAATTGTCAGATAATATATACTGTAATAAGCGTTACATTAGCTTGACTTAGAAATTATTCCTTCAACAAACTTTTTCACACTGATTTTTCCTCTTTCCTCCCGGGAATTTTCTATATATCGTATTTCTTGCTTTACTTGCTTGAAGTCGAATAAAATAGCGCTGTATTCTACAAATTTATCATTGTAATAATCATCATGCCCTAATAAGGCAATGTTTTCCAAAGCCTTTAGAATAACTCTTCTTATTCTCTGTTCAATTGTCTTTGTATTAGTAGCTGCATCTTCTCCTTTATATTCTTCTTCAGCAATCTCTTTATAAAAATCTTGAAGTTGATATTGTTCTGAAGGGGAAACCTTCTTAAAATCCATAACCTTCTGAACCAGTTTCATAAGTTCTCTACTGCCGGTTTCGCTGATAATTCCAATATCGGTGAAAACTTGAAATGCATTATTACTAGTAATGGATTTTGAAGCAGGCTGCTTATTTTGATTAATATTAATAACTGCATTCGTTATTAGCTGCATAGAACGCTCCAATTCAATGTTGTGGCAGACACCTTTTATTACATTTATTACTTCAATCATATTTATTGGCTTGCCGATAAAGAATATTATCCCTCTTTCATAAGCCTTTGCTATCATATCCTCATCTTCAACCTGCGAAATCATAATGAATTTCCCTTGATAGCCTTCAGCTTTGACAGCTTCGATAATTTGGATGCCATCTCTGACTGGCAGAAGAAGATCAATCAGTACAATATCAGGATTATAGAATATAATTTCTTTTACCGCATGTTCCCCACTACTTAATTCGCCTACAACTTTACCCAAATTATTTTTTGAAATAATATGGGTAAACATCTTTCTTATATTGATGTCATCATCGATGATGAAAAAAGTATTTTCCATTAAATATCACCCCAATAAAGAATTCTTTGGTAAGGTTATTTCAAAAATAGTTCCTGCTTCTAAAGCAGACCCCACATTAATATTGCCTCGCAATTCTTCAACAATATTTTTTACATGGGATAGGCCGATACCTGTGGATGCTTTGCCATTATCATAGTATTTTGTAGTAAATCCCGGATTGAATATGTAGGGAAGAATATCTTTTTCAATTCCAACACCGTTATCTTCCACACAAAAGTAGATGTTATCCTCATCGCTCTTTTCACTTACCTTTATTATTCCATCAATATCACAGGCATCAATCGCATTTATAATTAAATTATTTAGGATAGTAAAAAGACTATAATATTTTTTTAATTTAAAATCATCTCTAAAATTAAAATGCATGGTTATTTTCTTTTCATGTTCAGAAAGATAACGGTTCGTGTTGTCTTTGATTATTGCATGCATATCTTTCAAGGTCATGGTTCCATTGTTTTCAAAGCTCTTCAGGAAACTTTGAAAGCCACTTAATATACGATAATATTCTTTTTTGATTTCATGTACTTCACGGGCGATATTAAGAGTGTCTTCTTGTAAATCTTCGTTTTCTTTATGTTTTTCATATAATTTGTAGCTTTTACTCATAACGTTTTCGATATCTCCCATAGATTTTTTCAAATAAAACATTTCAGCCTGAATATCTGATATAAGGATATTTAATTGGCTATATCTTTTCTGGTGCTCCCGTCTAAGTATAAAAAGCTCTTGGTTTTTGTAGAGAAGATAAATAAAGTATGCTGCGATGCTTCTGACTAAACCTATAAGAATGAATACTTGTATTATATCAAAACTGACAATTCCATCGCGTATAAGAACCTCAACGGTGTTGCTTAGAGAATCTGTTAATGAGAAAAGAAAGATAGCAGGAAAGAAGTGTTCTTTATATTTTCGAATACGGAGCAATAATATCAGGAATCCATATGCCAAATAGTAAGCTACTGAAGGTAAGTTATATTGTATTATATCAGTAAAAGGGATACCTGAAAAATACACACCTATTATGATTCTCAATAGAAAAACAATAACACCTGCAAAAACGGCAGTATAATATTCTGAAATATCATCAGCAATTAATACAATTAGGTTCAAGGCGATAATACCTGCAGATATCCTCAAACTGCTGTTTATGGGATAGAAGTATATTTCTCCGAATAAGGCTACAAAAATCGCCGGTAATAAATATTTTTTTAATTTATCCATAGTCGTCTCCTAAGCGGGACAAGGGACAGGTGCCTTCTCAGGTAGATAATTAACAGCTGCTTAGGTTATTGATTATTTAACCATAACAAAAACAAGCATTCCCAAAAGGAGTGCTTGTTATAACGTCCTGTGACGAGGATTTACATGGTGCGCCCAGAGGGAGTCGAACCCCCGACCTACTGATTCGAAGTCAGTAATATTTTGTTATGTAAACTTATCTATGCTTGCTTAAAGCATTGTAATATAAGCTTTTTATTCTATCATTGTATTATAGAATTCGTTACCGTTATGTCATCAAATTCAAAAAGTGTCATCAAATTGTCATCAATAAAATTTGTTACAATCTATGCAATTGTCAGGTCAAATACCGAGCCTTCCTTAGTATAGTAATTAATTAGCCAGATGTTTAGTAAACAATGGGCTAGGTATATTGTATCGCAGAATGTCTAATATTTCAACTTTGAATTATATGGATAATCCAATGTGTAGTTATCAATATAACATATCAATAAGAAATTCAATTAATAAGAATTATATGTAATATTTTATTTTTTGCTCATTTACATGCTTTATTGCGTATTGGATTTGTGATTCAAGTTCAGGAAATAATATCCTTGTATTAACACCTATCATATCTAGTTCGGACAATATTTGTTCTTTTGTGGCAGCAGGAATGATGATCGTCCTGCTTTCAGGCCAGAGATCGTCAATTGATAAATAGCTTGCTTCACAGAATTCTATACCACTGCTCGTGTTTTCTTTGATTTTCATGCCACAAAGAACAAAAACTCCATCCTGACACCTTAATCTTTGATTTGTGAGTTTGGGATAGATACCGATCGGATCTGTTAGTATTTTAATTATAGCCTCATCATTGTGCAAATCTTCAACGCCTCTCAAAGGGTAGTTTAACAAATTGTTTTTTATCTCATCAATAAGCACTTGTGGCACAAAAGGCAAACTACTAAATTCAAAGATATACTTCATCACAATTGATATCCAAACAAATTCCTGCCGATAAAGAGGAAATGCGTGTAATTCAAAAACTGCTCCGTCTTTTGTGGGTTCTCCACAACATGCAAAATACAGGGCAACCAATGAATTTGTCGTAAAATCTATAAGTCGAGTAGGTAATCCGTAATGTTGCATTTTCATGAGTTTTTCAATATAGCTTAACCCTGTAAAAGAATCAGGTTCAATACGCTCAATCTCACGTATATAGTTGCCCTCATGTCTAAAACGACTATTTCGATATACAGATGGTTCTATTGGCCAATTTGCATTGGCTTGTCCACGGAATAGAGGCATATAATTTGTTGTTCGCGTATAGAATCTCGTGCTATCTGATAAAGCAACATCTTTGATATATTGTGTTACTGAGGTTACAACAATATTTTTACGCTTCGCCACTTAAAAGCCCCCTTTATATTATATTTGGGGTGCCAGTCTGTCAACTTATCAACTTATTCAGAAATAAGCTAACAAGTTGACAGACTGGCATATAACTTCTATCCATTTTTCAACATGTTTCATTCTATCACCAAATTGTTTAATTGTAAATACTTGTTAATTAATCCACCAATATACATATTATTCTGTGTCAAAAAACACAAAGCCCCCAGTTTATCTGGAGGCTCTGCAACGTATATTTAACATTAGTCAGGGTCAGTATCATGCACTAATACCACTATTGGCGGAGCATCAAGTCTAATTGATTCCTCATCGGTATTTTGAATATACTGCTCCTCTGTTACAGGATTCACAACCGCATCTGGTGTAGTGTCATGAACAGCAAATACAGTCATGAAAGACGTACAAGTGATAGTGATAACTAAAAGACAAATAACCATTAGCTTTTTCATTGGTTTTCCTCCTTCTTAATTTGAACTTAGTACTTTTAATGAAAGGCACATATCGCTTAGAATATTATTGAGTTCCCCTTTGCAAGTTTTACTTCCCTTACCAATCTTATCCATTATATCTGTAATCTGTTTTGCATATTGGGCCATTATCTGTTTGTCTTCCAAATCTGCTTTTACAGCAATGTTAATTCCATCAACGATGAAACATTTGTACATGAAGATTTCATTAACCTGACTTATCAATTCAACCAGCCTATTTAGTTCGTCTTTTGACTCGCCCTGTAATATTTTAATCTGAGTATATGTCATAAAGAATATAAAGAACTTGCTCATATTCTTACTTTCCAATAATACAAATGCTTCGTTTATATGCTCCAAAGCTTTTTCATAGTTACCTATATTCTTATACAATTCTGCAATACTATTATGTATGCTACTTCTTTCAATCGAATAATCTTCCCCGTAGAGTTTTAGTGCTTTGTTGAAATATTCAAGTGCCTCATTATATAACTCACGCCTTTCATAATTTGCACCGATATTTAAGAGTACTTTCCCTTGCTGTGGGATTTCTTTTGCATATATTAATGCTTCGCAAAGCACATTGTACGAATTAATGTAATCTTCCATGTGCCAATATAGTATGCCAGTACGCAAATAGAGTAAATATTGCGTTTTATCCTCTAAGCCATCTGTATAAGGCAAAAGTTCGAGGGCTTGTTTAAATGCTTTTTGGGCTGACTTGTACTTTAGGTCATAGAAACTCACTAACCCTTTGTCAGCTAAAAATTGAACTATCAAATTATATGACTTCTGTTCCATTGTAATCCTTAGAGACTGACTAATGTACCTGGTTGCCTTTTTAGTATCGTTCTTGTAAAAATGGTACATTCCGATGTTTCTTATCATCTCTGCTGTTTCTTTAGTCAATGCCTTTACTAAACATAATCTTTTAAGCTTTTTCAACATAACGATATCATCATTGTGTGTATAGCTCTGGATATCCTTGGTAATATTATCGACATTTCCAATTATTTCTTCAGTCAGCAATATTCCTTTCTTTTCTTTTTCTAAGAGTTTACGTACATCCAGAATATTAACCCGCAAAATTTATCACCCCCCCCCCACTCAAAAACAAAGAATGTAATTTATAATCAGATTATATCAAATTTTGGAAATCATTGCTATATTTAAATGTAAAATGCTGGATTTTTTATATGAACGGTAAATAAAAGTACTAAAAACAAAAAAACTCCATTTTAAGGAGTTTTATTCTGTCAATAGTGCATTTATTTATTGCCTCTTCTCCTGAAGAAATAGTAGATTACACAGCCAGTTAGTATCTAGGGTGCCAGTCTGTCTAAACTGATACCTATGTCAAAGACATTTATAAAAAGTGCTAAGCACTCAAAAGATGATTTCTGAACTGTACAGGAGTCATCTTTTTTAATCCCCATTGATAAAGCGGTCAATAGTTATAGTGCCAGTCTGTCAACTTGTCAACTTACTACTTCCACTTTTATTCTAGCACTACTTGCAATATAAACACATATTCCAATAACCATATAACGTTACAGCTAAACCACAAAAAAGTTTTCAGTGTCGAAATTTAACATAGTTTCACAAAGCAAAAAAGCCTTGAAATATCAAGACTTTAATTATTATCTAAAAATGGTGCACCTAGAGGGACTTGAACCCACGGCACACGGTTTCGGAAACCGCTGCTCTATCCAGCTGAGCTATAGATGCATATTTATTTATTCATATATATGGTGCGCCCAGAGGGAGTCGAACCCCCGACCTACTGATTCGAAGTCAGCCACTCTATCCAGCTGAGCTATGAGCGCACGTATTACTGAGCCGACCAACTGATTAATTTGAGAGTAGACCAACTGATTGGCACTATTATATATTACCATATTAGTCGCAAATATAAAAGTTCTAATATTTTCACTCTGAGGTATTCTAGTCATCTTAATCAATTTATATACTTTTTTGCTCTATGTACCCTTGTAAATAACCGCTTCTCAGACCTATTAAAGTGCATAAAGTGTTAATCATGTGTTGTAATGGTAATTAGCTATGCTTAGCACTCACTCAATTCATTCATACACTTTGAGCAAATAATCTTTTCTTTATATAACTTCGATTCACCTACACTATCGCAGAAGAAGCAAGAAGGGGTATATTTTCTTTCCTAAAATTTACCCTCTTATACATAAAAAAGCTCATAGACGGTATAAGACCATCTATACGAGCTTATATAAAACACTATTAATCACTTTGTCTTAACTGTTGTTTCTATTAAGTACCTTTTAAACGCTAAACCTAATACTACTCCAAAAAAAATCGCACCAAGAAATTCAGCGAGATAGCCACTTACTGGTCTATACGGAAAGGTTTTTCCTTCTAGTGTAACAGTTAAGAAAAATTCTAAAACTGCCCAAACGAATAATGACAAAAACGCACTTTTTAAGATGAGATAGTCAGAACCAACTTTGTTTATTCCATAATATAGGACAAAAGCAATAAAACCTGCAACTATAGAACTAACAATAATCCCTATCACAGGGACTGGTCTATTCCCTGTAACCGCAAAACTATCTAATTGATAAAGAGTGTATTTCGATAATCCCATATATTTCGTAACCATAGTAAATAATTGAAAAGGTATAGTACAAATCATTCCTATTAAAATAGCAACTAAGGGTTTATCAGTATTCATGTATGTAGTTCCCTCCACCAAATGATATTAGTAATAGTTAAGCTTCATTATTGCTTATTATTTGAATAGTATATGTTAATTATGTATTTTGAAACTTACATCATCTATACTCTTTGAGCCGCAACGGTTTTAAAGCCTAATATCCTGATAAAATCGAGAATTTATCTTCTAATAATAAAAAAGGCATATCAATAATTGATATACCTTATATTACCTTCCTTAATATCTCTGTAATTACCTCTATTAATATCTACTCCCCTATTAATTTAACTTCTCCATTTTCATACGTTGCAATTTCATAACCACGATGTGTTATTGTGTAAATATAATCATCAAATTTAGGCATATAGTCCAAATCCTTCGTTTCCTTTTCATATAAATCTTTAAACGGAATATAATAGTTAAACCAAGTGTTCTGTGGTATTTTTTTGTATCAGGCAGGTGTATTAACTAGAAGTAAAGGCTGTATATGCAAGTCATTGTATATACAGCCTTTGTTATCAGCAAGAGCTTCTTGAACCGTTCACATATATCGAGAAACCTTTTCTAAGCCAGCCTTTATTGTAGTCAATTTCTAAATAGTTGACTACATCGGCGATTTCCCTTTCTACTGAGAAAGCCATGCCGTCTTTTTCCACTGTTACTTCTCCATCCTGTGGCTCACCCTGAGCCAATCCAAAATATGGACCTGATCAGCCATAGCCTTGCAATACAATCCGGTAAGCTTTTGAATTAATGCTGGCAAACTCCTCTGCAGCTTGCTTAGTTATTCTTATATTCATGATGACACCTCCCAACGTTCACTACCCGTACCCCCGTGGGGTACATATTAATTATAATGCTGATTCAGGTGAAAATCAAGTACTGAAAAAAGAAAATTACAGGTTAAGGCTTGTCACACTATTTTGTGGCCAAGCATATCCTGCCAGTAGAAAGGAGGTGAAAAAAATGATAATAAGAAGACTTATCCAAATTATCGGAGCGATTCTGATAATTATAGGTGTACTGCTTATTGCAACAGGATTCCCGATTTCGATTATAGGTCCCCTGCTTATTGTTGCTGGTTTACTCCTGATATTTCTTTCTGTGTTTATTGACGGAAAGTTTGTATTAGGAATAGTAAGCATTTTGCTGGGGATTTTGGTTGTGATTATAGCAGCTGCCATATTCGCCATTCTCGGCGCAACGCTTCTCGTGGCATATGTGCTGCTGTTCCTTGGGATTGCTTTGATAGTCCTTGGGTTAATCCTGCTGTCCAGGCCGTGCTAAGCCACATGGAATCAACAAAAGACATCGGTACATTAAAGATTGTATGTATAGATGAAAATCCTAAAAGGTAAGTGTACACAAATGAAATGAAAATGGACATGCATGAAGAAAAGCTTTTCTAGCTGATCTAGAGATTTGAACCTTTACCTTAGAGATGTAAATATCTCTTCAAAAAATAGTTGGTGCGCCTGAAGGGAATCGAACCCCTGGCACACGGATTAGAAGTCCGTTGCTCTATCCAACTGAGCTACAGGCGCATATTTTTGGAGCGGGTAGAGGGAATCGAACCCTCGCGATCAGCTTGGAAGGCTGACGTTCTACCATTGAACTACACCCGCATATTAAATTTTCAGAAAATAAATGTATATATGGAGCGGGTTACGAGATTCGGACTCGCGACTTTCACCTTGGCAAGGTGACACTCTACCACTGAGTTAAACCCGCATGTGCATAATGCTCATATATACTAATGGAAAAAATGGTGCGGAGTAAGGGACTTGAACCCCCACGTCGTTGACACTAGATCCTAAGTCTAGCGCGTCTGCCAATTCCGCCAACTCCGCATGTTTTTATGGTGACTCACCGGAGGATCGAACTCCGGACACCATGATTAAAAGTCATGTGCTCTACCAACTGAGCTAGTGAGTCATAGCTTTAATGGCTGGGGTGGCTGGATTCGAACCAACGGGATGCCAGAGTCAAAGTCTGGTGCCTTACCACTTGGCGACACCCCAAAATTTAATTGTTGGGGTGGGTAATCGGGGTCGAACCGACGGCCTCCAGAGCCACAATCTGGCGCTCTAACCAACTGAGCTATACCCACCATATAAAATATGGTGCGCCTGAAGGGAATCGAACCCCTGGCACACGGATTAGAAGTCCGTTGCTCTATCCAACTGAGCTACAGGCGCATGTTATTTGGAGCGGGTAGAGGGAATCGAACCCTCGCGATCAGCTTGGAAGGCTGACGTTCTACCATTGAACTACACCCGCTTGTCTTTGGCGCACTTGTTATAAGTATCGCCGACATTTATAGATTATAACAAAATTTATTATGTGTGTCAACTGATTTTGGACTTTTATTAGTATGCAATTTATAACATATCGCCCATTCTGCATACTTGTCTTCTGTCACTTGAGCATAGTTCATACATGTTATACAATTGATAAAGATTCTCTTTCGAAAATTACATGTATATTCTTAACAACTTTTATTTTTTCTATTCCTTATTATATATTCGTCTTTATTTAAGCTTGTTCACAAATTCCTTGAGCGCATTTGCCCTATGACTTATATTGTTCTTCTCAGCCGAGTCTATTTCAGCCATGGTCCTTCCATATCCATCAACTATAAAGAGCGGATCATATCCAAAACCACGCTCGCCTTTTTCTGCATAACCAATTTTCCCATATACATAGCCTTCTGCTGTTATCTCTTTCCCGTTTGGAAAAACTGCAGCAATTGCAGAACAGAATCGTGCGCCTCTTTTATCATCCGGTATGTCCCTCAAAGCTTTTTTGAGCTTTTCATTGTTTTTAACATCCTTAGCAGCCCCTGCTTCGCCTGAATACCTGGCGGATTTTACGCCAGGCTCTCCATTTAAAGCATCCACTTCGAGGCCGGAATCATCAGCAATGGCTGCTTTCCCCGTCAGTCTGAAAACCTCTCTCGCCTTTATCAGTGCATTATCTATGAAGGTGTCCCCGTTTTCCTCAATCTCTATATCCAGCCCGACATCTGCCATAGACTTGACTTCTATACCTTTTTGCTTAAGTATCGCTCTTATTTCTTCGAGCTTGTGGCTGTTATTTGTTGCCGCTATCATTTCCATTGCTCATACCTACCTTGCCGGCAATTTCACCAAGGGACTGCTTTTGTGCTTCAATCAAATCCTTTATACCCTTTTCACCAAGCTCCATCAATTCCTGCAGCTGTGTCTTGCTGAAAGGACTCTCCTCACCTGTGCCCTGAATCTCTATAAATTCTCCCTTGTCAGTCATTACCAGGTTCATATCCACCTGGCAGGTTGAATCCTCTGAATAATTCAAATCCAGTATTGCTTCACCGTCTTTGATTCCTACACTTACTGCTGCTATATAGCCGTTTAGCGGTATTGCTTTAAGCTTTTCCTGAATTACAAGCTTATTCAGCGCATCCACAAGTGCCACAAAGGCTCCTGTGATAGATGCTGTTCTAGTGCCACCATCAGCTTGTATCACATCGCAGTCTATATAAACTGTCATTTCGCCCAATTTCTGAAGGTCTACTATGGAACGCAGCGCTCTTCCTATAAGCCTCTGAATCTCCATTGTTCTTCCATCCACTTTACCTCTTGTAGACTCTCTTGGCTTGCGAGTCTCTGTTGACCGCGGGAGCATGCCGTACTCGCTGGTAATCCAGCCCTTGCCTGTTCCTTTGACAAAAGGCGGTACTCTCTCTTCAATAGAAGCAGTGCAAATTACTTTGGTATCACCCATTTCAATAAGCACTGAACCCTCCGCATGTTTCAAATAATTCCTTGTTATTTTAACTGGTCTGATCTGGTCCTTATTTCTTCCGTCTATCCTCTGCATCTGTATTCCTTCCCTTCATATACAACTAAAGCTTTATTTTAAAGCTTGCTTGCAATTTAAATTTTTTTTGAGCTTCATATAATATTATTCCTAAAGTGCAATGCATTTATTTTGCTCTTTCTTCCCAAAATATACTAAAAGCATACAGCTTGTCAACCTTTTGTTCTCAAATAATCCACTTTAAAGCTAAAGTGGATTATTAATACGTTATATGTATTGTTATTCGTAAAAGTTTACAAAAACCGGAACATCAAGATAATTGTCAGCACCTAATCCGTCAGCGTTTTCTACGATTTTGCCGTTTACAAATATCTTGGCCTTTGAAACCTCAGGGAATTCCTTCAATGTAAGCGTTACTGCCTTCATCATTGCATTTTCTGCTGCTTTGTCACCCTGCTTTGCCAATACCTGCTCGGAAAAATTCACGTAAGCTACACTGTCCTTCACCTGCACTCCAAGGAGCTGTGTGCCTTCCGGGAAAGAGGTAACCAAGCTGCTTCCGTCTGTGGGTCCTTCAAGAAGTGCGCTCATTGCTGCCTCTGCGCTGTTCTCGAAGCCTGATACTATCTTTGTCACAGGGACAAAATATGAGTATGCTCCACTACCTTTTTTATGATAGTATACCACAACCTTTGATGGCTTTTCACCTGGGTTTTCCACAGATGCTAAATTTATTTCAGTTCTTTTGAGACTGGATTCAATTTTTGTTCCCATAGGCATTTCTTCTATTTTTTTGCCATCTACTCTGATTTCCAAAGAATTAATGTTAGGAAACTCAGTCAATGTATATACTATCGCTTTCAACCCCAGCTCTTCAGCCTTAGCACTGCTGAAGTTCAGGAATTCCTTTGAGAAATCGATTATAGCCAGCCCGCTTTCTTTTATAACTGCTCCATTGATTTTGGTGCCCATAGGCAGTGCCGGTGTCAAGCCTGCTGCATTAAGATCCTGTGCTTTATCGGGAGTGTAAATAAGTGCTGATAACGCAGTTTTTGCTATGCCCAGGTCACCCTTAGGTATATATCTCATTACAGGTACCAGGAAGTTTTCATTATCTTTGTAGTAGAGCACTGTCGCCCTGCTGTTCTCCGGTTGGGCCATACTGACTTCACTCATGCTTTGGGTTTCTTCCTGCGCCTGCTCTTTTTCATCATCTATCGTATCGTCATTTTTGTTAAAAAAATCCCGTAAGGACGTCAGCGGGTTGCTGCAGCTTGCAAGAACCAATGTGCAACAAAAAATCATTGCTAATATTAGTACAAGCTTTCTGTTCATTCATTTCACCCCTTATTTTTTTTATCAATATATTATATTAGCCTTATGAGGGGTATATTCGTGAATTAAATGGCTGAAATGAAAAGACCCTGAAGCCTATGTAAGCTTCAGGGTCTCAAATTCTTATCAGTTGCCGGACATGTTGTCTTGAGCAGTAATTTGCTCTGTAATGAGGCTTTCCTCTGCAGAGGACTGTCCATTGTTTAGTGCTGCACTCTGCAGGCTGTATGGATTTGCAGGTGTGGGTGCTGCATATATAGCATCAATGTCTATATCAAGGCTGATTCCCTCAATTTCTTCAAAGTGTCTCACTATGGAAACCGCCAGCGCCCTTGCTGCCATTTCCCTGTATTCAGCCTTCTTAATCTGTGCAAACTCTTCAGGGTTTGTGATAAAGCCAAGCTCCGCTAGTATCGCAGGCATCTTTGTCTTGTTCAGAACATGCAGTCCAGGTCTTGGTGTTATTCCCCTGGAGGGTCTCTTTAGAGCATCTGTTATCTCATTATGGAAAATGTTCGCCATTTTTTTATTGTCAAAGGGATACTCATCAGTTATTTCATTTGGATAGTATAGCGTCTCTATGCCCTTAGCTGTGCTTGTAAAGGCATTAAAATGTATACTCATGAAGAAGTCTACATAATTGTTGTTTGCCATACCTGACCTGCTGGCAAGATCCACATATCTATCATCTTTTCTTGTAATCATGGTATTGAAGCCTATATCTTTAAGTATCCTGTTCAATCGCAATGCAACATCCAGGTTAAGGTCCTTTTCATTGGTTCCGTCTTTCGCCCTTGCTCCGGGATCCTTCCCACCATGTCCTGGGTCAATAAGCACAGTAAGCTGATCGACTCTCTCTGCTTTTTGCTTGAATTTGATGCTTACAAGCTTGGTGATTGCCGGGGAGAGCAGCTCATAATCTACCGTAGGCTTCATCATGAAGGAAGCAACTGTATATATATTCTCTCCGTGGGTTTCTTTGGTAACTGTAACATATTCCATCACATTGTCATTCATTTCATAGGTCTTCTGTTCCACGTCAAGATCCTTTGGTATCATTATTTTAAGGGTTCTGTTGACATTATCAATAATGGGCTGATATTCCACTTCTACTCCGGGGCTCAACTCGATAAATGCCGAGCTGTAATATTTCTTGTAATCGAAAAAGGAGAAGGGAATATTGGAAATATATACCTTGGTCAAGCTTCCTTCAGTCTCATAGTCATAATACATGCCCGGTTCCAGATCAAGCACTACTCTGGCAACTCCCACGTCCGCCTGCCCTGACCTTATGGATTTAACATAAGAGGTTTTTGTATCTAATGACTGATACTCGCTCAGTACTGATTTGTACATATCCACTACCAGCCTGTCAGGGTTCTCCAATTTGAACACATTAGGATCCATATCCTGGCTTCCCCTTATCATAATCACATCTTTGCCTTCCTCTTTGATAAAGCTGACCGGATTGATTATATTAGCATATATCAGGGATACCGTCTTCTTATCGTTAGACTGTACCAGTTTACATCTTGTCTGATCCTCCAGGTCTATTACAACCCTCACAACATCTGGAGACTTGCTGAATTGTGCTACTCTGACCCTGATTACGCCGCCTTTTCCTATTTCTTTGGTTTCAAATTCAGTATTCAAAAGGGAGCTTTCTATATCCACTACCATTCTGTCCGGATTGGACATTGTATAGCTTTTATATTTTATAGGGTTATTAGCAGCTATATTAAGCTGAGGAAAACCTCCGTTATCATCGTAGATAATATCGTCTATGGTTGCAGTCTTGTACTCTATGGGCTTTTCTGCCGCTATAATCGGTGGTGGTGCAGCCTTTTTATCAACCTTTACTATATTCTTTGCTTTGTCATAAGAAACGTCATAGTCAAAATTGTTTTGTATGAAGGTTATCGGCACGTATGCTCGTCCATTATACAAAAGCGGTGCTGGGTCTATCTTTGCACTTTTGCCATTTACATAGCCATTGCCCGAGCCTATTACTACTTTAGCCGAGCCGTTGGCCGATTTCAATTCCATTGTCTTCGAGGCTGCATTCCAGGTTACTTTGTAGCCCAGGCCTTCCCCGATGTGTCTAAGAGGTATGTATACTTTGTTGTTTTTTGTTATCGCCAAATCGGTGGCAGTCATCTTTTTTCCCAAGACGTATACGCCTTTGGCTGCTGCCGCACTGCTGCCCGTGCTTGCGGCTGCTGTTTTCTTATTGATAGTGATAAGATTTTTTGCCTTATCGTATGTAGTGGTAAAGTTAAAGTATTTCTGTACAAAGGTCAAAGGAATATACGCCCTGTCGTTATACATTATCGGGGCAGCATCCAGCTTTGTCTTCTTGCCATTTACATAGGCATATACGTTGCCTATCGTAACCTTTATTGTCTGGCTGGAGGCTTTAAGTTCCATAGTTTTGGTTTTCGCAGTCCAAACGGCCTTGTAGCTCAGCGCTTCTCCTACCGCCCTGACAGGCAGGTATATTCTATTGTTCTTAACAATAGGAGGACTTGCTGTGCTTACTTTCTTTCCCAGTATCTGCATTGACAGCGGAGGTGTTTTTGTGTTGGTTGTTTGTGCGAATACAGTGCCTGCAAAGCTGGTTGTCATTAAGCAAAGCACAAGTATGACTGCAATTGTTTTTTTCATCTAATTCCTCCTTTAAAGACATATTATAGTATATATTTCGACCATATTCTTCAAATACCTTTGCTTTTATATTATAATTACATTACCAATATATTTCATTTATGTTTCAAACTCCCTTACAGTCCCTAGTCTTACGTCTAATTC
The DNA here is from genome assembly GCA_035628995.1 of Clostridia bacterium. NCBI lineage: Bacteria > Bacillati > Bacillota > Clostridia > Clostridia bacterium. Next base: position 122,487 of record DASPIR010000034.1, read on the forward strand.
ATCATAATAAAAAAGCTCATAAAAAAAGATACGATATGCTCGTATCTTTCGACGTATATTTACATTATTTTGTTCCAATAAATTTTCATGCTTTGAAAAGCTCATCAACGTCGGGGGGGCTGAGTATTAGTGTCTCCCCGTCTCTGATAATATTTCTGTCATGCTCTGTTATCCTACCAATTATAGCCGCCGGTATACCCTTTTGCTCAAGTATCCTAACCAGCTCAGCTCCATTTTTCACGGTTATCAGCATGGAACCGCTTGATATCAGTCTATAAGGGTCTATTCCAAATACATAGCACAGCTTTCTGGTAACCGCATGTACAGGTATCTCATCAATATATATGTCTATTCCCTTGGATGAACTTTCAGCAATTTCCCATGCAGCCCCAAGAATGCCTCCTTCGGTTACATCATGCATGCTGCTTGCTCCAAACTCTCCAGCAGCTACACCTTCCTCCACAACGCTTATATGCTCAATGAAAGACTTTGCGACTTCTATCTCCTCTTGTGACAGCCTGTCTGCGAGCACTTTTTCCTTATCTGCCGCTATTATCGATGTGCCTTCCAGCCCAGCCCATTTGGTCATTATTACATCGTCTCCGGTTTGCGCTCCCGAGGACCTTACTATTCTATCCTTCAGCACCTTGCCCACAGCGGTCGTGGATATCACTATCCTGTTTACCGCCGAGGTGACTTCAGTATGTCCTCCTATTATTTCGACACCAAGCGCCGCGGCTGCCTCACCTGCTTCTTTCATTACCCTGCCAATATCCCCTTCTGTGGCTGTTGGGGGTACGAGAATTGTGACCATTATCCCGACCGGTCTAACCCCGCAGGTAGCAACATCATTGCAGGAGATATGTATTGCAAGGGTGCCGGCGCCCTTTTCCGCTCCTGTTATCGGATCAGTGGACAATACGCATGCGTGGCCTCCAAAATCTATTGCAGCACAGTCCTCGCCGATTTCAGGCCGCATTATGACTTCTTTGCTCTTCACTTTTATATTATTGAATACCAAACTCTTCAAAAGTTCTGGAGGTATTTTCCCTTCCTTCAAACATAACACCCTCTTTAGCTGAATATTTTCATGACTATTATAGCACAATTTTATGTCGGGCAATAGGCGCTTGGCAATGGGCAATGGGATTTAGAAAGTATATGTATTTAGTTTTATCCAACTAATTCAATGCATAAATATATATAGATACCATGTCATTTTCTAATTATATTGCGGGTGGTGTTTCAATGAACTTTGAATTTTCATATCCCGACATAATAAAACAATGCAATACCATGGCTTATCTCAATGTGGTTTCCTTCTGTCTGCTTTCAGGCTGCGGCAACATAGAGATGCCTAATGAACAGGAGTTAAATCAGATATACAAGCTTTTAAGAGATGAACACAGCCATAAAATGCCAAAGAATATAGCTTTCATGTCGTCCCTTTACAAAAGGTGCCTGCCTGCTTATGCAGCTATTCCTGATACGACCTATGATTTTAAGTGCTTCCGCTGGGTAGACAAAAAAACCAAGAGAGTACTAGAACCCAATGTACTTGCCCATTCCATATGTGCCATGACTGCTCTTATACCTGTCATACAAAAGGGAGAAATACAGCTGGATAATAAGGATTTAATTGCTTACTGCCTTGGTGTAAGCTCAATAAAGCAAGCTCGTTTTCTTGTTGATTTTCTTAAGCTGGGGGACTTCTATTATTCAGGAGAGGATACGGGTGATAATGCATATGGGGAATATAAGATTGTCATCAATAATGAAAATCCTGATATCAGAACACAGTTTTATGCTGCTGAAGCCCTGTCCTCTGCAGTAAGACTGATTAGCGATAACGAGCAATATTCCAGGGAGCCGTTATCCAAGCTTGAAAAGGGATTGGAGATACTTCCGGTAATATGTGAAAATGTAATTGAAAACATCAATGATATCAGTTCAAGGGATTTGTCCCTAATATGCTTAAGTCTCCTGTCCACACTGAAGCACACTGTTCTGTATAAGGAAATTGCATATAACACCGTTAATGCAATAGGCATTGAGCTATGTGAGCGCCTTGCACATACCGGTGATATTTCCAGAAATATATCCGACGACAGCTCAAGCTCCTTTGTTACCTTATGCAACTGCATGAACTGTTTGATTAAGCTTTATGAGGTCAATTGCATAAGTATATATGAGGCTTCCTACTCAAAGCTCTATGATAGAATTGACTCCTATTGGGATAGAAGCGGCGGACTCTTTATCACCTCGAGCAAAAGCAAGCAAAAATATAGCTTCAAGGACATATCGGCTGTCCTGGCCGCAATTCGAGCCCTTCGCAGCTGCCTTACCGAGCCTGATCTGTATATGCATGTGGATAGGCAGTTGTCCTCCTTTTATAGCTCAGCAATTATCAGCAGCAAGCTATTCAATAATCAGTTCTATCCTATATTGCAGGATGGCAAGCTGGAGCTTCACAATTTAGGTTCCTCAGTAAAAGATATTGCACCCGTTTTTATGGAGGGTTTTGAGGTTAAGGTAAATAAAAAGAAGTACTATTGTGAGCCGGGGGTTTTTGAAGCAGAAGAAATACTTCTTGGCTGCAGGTATCTGCTGTATTGAGTCTCAATAATCCGGTTCCCTGGCTTGAAGAATTCCTGCCATTCCTTATAGCTCATTATCTGGTGGTCTGAGATTATATAAAGACATTCAATATCTTCCGGAGGGATTTTGTGCATTACGAGCAATTCTGCATCATATCCCTCCCTTTTATCATATCTAACATTTAAATTATCCCTATAGCTCAGGGAATTTTCCCAATATTCCTCAACAAATGCCCTTCCATTAACCCTCATATATTCCCGTATATCGCCAAACCCCTCCAAATTTTGAAGAATATATGGCTCATATATGAAATTAGCCAAATTCTCATTGCAAATCCAACATCTATCCTTCTGTATCTTGACTTTAAGCACAGCACTATGGGAATGCCATTTATGCCCTTTTTTGAAACAGATACTTGCAAATATTGCTTTCTTTCTCTCTACCCATCCGGGTATAGCTGCAGGCTTGTAATAATCCAAATATGAATGGAAATCATAATATTTGCTGTCATATGTAGGCTTGTCATCATACTTAATGCCTTCAGCCAGAGTTTTTCCCAAATCTACAATATTGACTACATGATATGCATAACCTTGCTCAGAACAATCCTCAAGCATCATTGTTCATGCTCCCCCGATCCAATTGCTGTTATAGCTTCAACACTTAATCTGTTACATTAGTTTTGACGAATTTGAGAAAATTATAATATTCCCCGGGCAATATTCGACAGCATACGTTTGAGAGCTTGTAGAAATATATTATTAAAACTTGGCAATATAAGCAGTATATAGAAAGTATACAAAGATATTGTGTATCAGAATGAACAATGCAAGCTCCGGAAAGCTGTTCAGATAGGTTTTGCTCCTTCTGTACAAACGCACAATAATATACGATAAAGCTGCTGTAATCAGCAGTATTGCTATTGGTGACAGCCAATACTTCAGTATGTCCGGCATAAATGGCACTGCCAACGGATTTCTATATATTCTGGCGATACTGAAATACATAAGAAAAGTTTCTGCCAGAACCCCTATCCTGAAAGTGAGCAAAGGGTTATTGAAAAAGAACTTCCATTCGAAGAAGTCTACAGCAATAGGCCACAGCAGTATAAAAGACACTGTAATCAGATTTATAAAAATGATTAGAAATGAGAATACATATGCCCCAACAGTATCCATTACAGAGAGTTTGATATCGCTCACTGCAGTGCCATTAATATTTGACTTGTACTCTTCAGCTGTCGAGGTAAGGTTTACAATATATCTTGATCCGCCTTTGGTCTGCAGAAAGGAAGCCACATATTGGCCTTCAAGCTTGTTTATTGTAGTGAATGAATTCCACTGTCCCGTGTTTGAAGCAGTCTTTTTATATATTATATTCCCATCATCTATTGCCATGTAGAGAAGCTCAGTGCCTTCCCTTCTTATAGATGTTCTTATGGGTGTTGTTATTATCACACTTAGCTTATCCGAATCTTCATCAAGACACTTGAGAGAGGAAATGTACGTCTCCTTCTCATCAGCGCCACCATCAAGCTTAAGCCTCTCAAATGTGAGCTTTTCAACTTTATTTGAAGCTTTTGGCACTCGTCCCATATATGTCTTGGCTACCATACCCTGGCTGCTGGATTTGCCTAGTTCATAAAATACGTATATGTCCTTATCGTCAAAACCCAGCTCCAGATTATTTATGGAATTGGAGCCCTCCCTTGTAGTAGTTAAGTTTTCTATTATGACCGGTTCAACTCTTTCAGCAAGGCTGACCGCTGATGGATAATAGCTGAACAGCCTGAATTTATAGTCAGTAGGACTTATTCTCGCGACACCTGCAACGTGTATACTGCCTTTGCTGTCTCTGGCAGCGTTAATTTTAGTAATATCATAAACTGGAGCCTCTGCCATAGATTTTACCAATCCATCATCGGAAAAGCCATATAATGCTATTGAGTTCTCAGAGGCAGCTGCAATTGTTAAATCTCCGCTAGTCCCAACCAGCTGAAAATCAAGTATCCCAGACAGCAGCTTCTTTTTGTCCGGTTCGTTATTTTTCAGATCAGCATAGAACAAATCATAATTTTCCGTCCAGAAAAGCTTATCTGCTCCCATCTGATATTTTACAAGCCTGGCAGGAATATAACCATTGATATTAATAGCCTTCGTATCTACGATAGACCCCTTTATATCAACTTGGATCCTCTGAAAGCCTTTCTCGTCTGCAAAGACAGCAATGGTATTTGTACCTTCCGTATATATGCTTGGAGTCTTCTTGAAATCAGTAATGCCAAGGGCTATATTCCTGCCCCACATATCCGATGGAGGTGCAACTCTTTCCTTCAAATACATTCCACTGTGAAAGCATACAATGGATAATATAACTACCACAAATAACAGTAATGCCGTATACTTATGTCTTTTCAATCATTTAACCCCCATTCAAATTATACAAACAAAAATTATATTAAATATTTAGAATTATTTGGATTTTATATGTATATTTTACAGAAAGACTATGCAGATTTCTATAACCTAATGTGAAAAATAGATGAAATAACTATTAAATATGCTTCACTAAAAAGAAAAAAACAGCTTAGTTTTCACTAAACTGTTTTCGAAATTCATTATACTATATGGCAAGCTACGAAATGATCCGGAGCAATCTCTCTTAGAGCCGGCATCTGTTGGTGGCAGATGTCCTTCACATATCTGCATCTTCCTTTGAATCTGCAGCCCGGTGACGGATTTATAGGACTTGGAACATCACCTTCAAGTAATATTCTCTGCCTGTTCTTCTCTATATTCGGGTCCGGAATCGGTATAGCTGACAAAAGTGCCTGTGTATACGGATGCGTTGGTTTATCATAAAGCTCTATGCTCGAAGCCAGCTCAACCATTGTACCCAGATACATAACAGCTACTCTGTCTGATATGTGCTTAACCATACTAAGGTCATGGGCTATGAAAAGGTATGTCAGATTCATTTCCTGCTGCAGCTTTATAAGCAGATTAACAACCTGAGCTTGTATAGAAACGTCCAAAGCTGATATTGGCTCGTCACATACTATGAACTTAGGCTCTATAGCAAGAGCTCTGGCTATACCTATTCTCTGTCTCTGTCCGCCGCTGAACTCATGAGGGAATCTGCTTGCATGCTCTCTGTTAAGTCCAACAGTCTCCAGAAGGAAATATATTCTCTCCATTCTCTCTTTTCCAGCCATAATGGCATGTATGTCAATACCTTCACCGACTATGTCACCTACTGTCATACGTGGGTTTAATGATGCGTATGGATCCTGGAAAATCATCTGGGTGCTCTTTGTAAATTCCTTATGCTCTTGCCTGGACATCTTGTGAACATCCTTGCCATTATATAATACTTCCCCTGCTGTTGCATCATAAAGCCTTATCATTGTTCTGCCTGTAGTTGACTTTCCGCAGCCGGACTCTCCAACAAGGCCAAGTGTTTCACCCTCATATATATAGAAGGATAAATCATCTACTGCTTTAAGAATATTGCCTCCGCCAACGTTGAAATATTTTTTTAAATGATTAACTTCAATAAGCTTTTTATCTTTATTCATCTTATTTTACGCCTCCAATTCCTACCGGTCGTTCAACTTTAGGAGCATTGGGATGAGACAACCAACAAGCTGAGTGATGTCCATCTGCGACCTGCAAAAACTCTGGCTGCATTTCCTTACAGATAGACATGCAGTATTCACACCTTGCTGCAAATCCGCACCCAACTGGCGGAGCGAACAAGTCTGGTGGTGTGCCATCTATTGGCATAAGATTTTCCTTCTGCTTAGCGTCAAGTCTTGGAACAGATTTTAATAAGCCCCAAGTATAAGGATGGTGCGGTCTGTAGAATATATCATCAAGGGTGCCGCTTTCAATGATTTTACCCGCATACATTACTAATATTCTCTGAGCCATGTCAGCAACAACTCCCAAGTCATGGGTAATAAGTATTATTGCTGTATTAAGCTCTTTCTGGAGATCCTGCATAAGGTCTATAATCTGCGCCTGTATAGTAACGTCAAGGGCTGTTGTAGGCTCGTCAGCTATTAGAAGCTTAGGATTACATGCAAGAGCTATAGCTATCATGGCCCTCTGCCTCATACCGCCGCTGAACTCATGAGGATACTGCTTCATTCTTCTCTCTGCATTCGGTATATTAACAAGCTTAAGCATTTTCAGTGCTTCTTCGTTTGCCTGCGATTTGCTTAAATGTCTATGCTTTATTAGACCTTCCATTATCTGTTTACCAATTGACATAGTCGGATTCAGAGAGGTCATTGGGTCCTGAAATATCATACCGATTTCAGAGCCTCTTATTACCTGCATCTCTCTTTCAGAGAGCTTCAATATTTCTTTGTCGTTAAACATTATGCTCCCATTTTTAACCCTGCCTGGAGGTGAGGGAATAAGTCTCATAATAGACTGAGCAGTAACGCTCTTTCCACAGCCAGATTCTCCAACTATAGCAATGGCTTCTCCCTTGTCAAGGTGGAAAGAAACTCCTCTAACCGCTTTGACTTCTCCTGCATAGGTATCAAAGGAAACTTCCAAATCTTTTAATTCTAATAATCTATCCATTTCTTCCTCACCTCTACTTTCTCAATCTTGGGTCAAGGGCATCTCGAAGACCATCACCCAGCATGTTGAAGGACAATATGGCCAAACTTATGGCTGCTGACGGGAATAGAAGCATGTGCGGCTGAGCAATGATTGCCCTCTGCCCTGTGGCTGCCAAAGTACCCCAGCTTGCGAGAGGCTGTGGAACACCCATACCAATAAAGCTTAGAAAGGCTTCGAAGAATATACAACCTGGTATAGCAAAAGTCAGTCTAACAATAATCGGCCCTATAACATTTGGTATCAGATGCTTTCCTATAAGTCTTGAAGGGCTCGCACCCAGTGTTTTCGCTGCTAAAACAAATTCCTGCTCCTTGATCTGCAGTATCTGCCCTCTGACTATTCGAGCCATAGGCAGCCAGTGCAAGGCGGAAATCGCTAAAATAACTGTCAGTAACCCCGGCCCCATAACCATTATAAGAAGTATCATTATGACAACTTCCGGTATACTCCACAGTATGTCAACTATACGCATCATCATGTTATCCACCTGTCCGCCTTTGAAACCGGAAATCCCACCATATATCGTACCTAAAACCAATTCAATAAGAGCACCGACCAATCCTATAAGGAGTGAAATCCTTGCTCCTATCCAGACTCTTACAAACAAGTCACGGCCTAATTCATCTGTTCCAAACAAATGCCCTTGTACCCCAGGCTTTCCATTTGTAAGCATAAGATTCTGCTCAGAAAATGAGTAAGCTGAAACCATAGGCTGGAAAATCGCCATTAATATAATTAAAGTGAGTATTATAATTGCGGCTATAGCGGAAGGATTCTTCTTAAGTCTTCTCCATGCATCCTGAAAATATGTCAAGCTTGGTCTTACTATAGCCTGTGCAGTACTTAAGTCCTTGCCTACAACCGTAAATTGTTCTCTTTGCAATTCCATTTCAAATTCCCCTCCTTTACTATTTACTTGAGCCATCAAGTCTGATTCTTGGGTCTATAAGTCCGTATAAAATATCAATTAGAAGATTTATAAATACCATTAATGTGCCCACAAAGGCTGTTATGCCTGTTATTAAGGAGTAATCCTGAGTATTTATGCTCTGTACATAGAACTTACCAATACCAGGTATTGCGAATATTGTCTCTACAACAAATGAACCTGCTAAAATAGCGGCAACAAATGGACCAAGTACTGTGATAACAGGAAGAATTGCGTTCCTGATTTCATGGCTCCAAATAATTTTCAGCTGTGAAAGCCCCTTTGCCTTTGCGGTCTTAATATAATCCTGTCCAATTACGTCAAGCATCTGAGATCTCATAAATCTTGCAATCTGTGCAATCATACCTAACGAAAGCGCAAATGTCGGCATTAATGTGTGCGCAAAGGACTTATATTGTGCAACGGGCAAGATCTTTAACTTAACCCCCAAGTAGTATTGTAGAACAGCAGCTACAACGAAGGCCGGTATAGAAACACCTACAACGGCAACCAATATTGAGAACCGATCCCACCCTTTATTGTGGTTAAGTGCCGCAACAATGCCTAGCAATATTCCTACTGTAAAGCCAAATATTATTGCTCTAGCACCAAGGTCTGCTGTATATGGTAAACCTTCCTTTATGATAGTGTTAACTGTCCTGTCCTTCCTTTGGAAGGACGTACCCAAATCACCCTGTACGAAATTCTTCATATAAATTCCATACTGTATAACCAATGGTTTGTCGAGTCCATAACGTGCTCTGAGCTGCTCTTTTAGCTCTGGTATAACCCTTTTCTCATTCATGAAGGGGTCTCCAGGAATTGCCTGCATCATAAACCAGGTAAGGCTTACTACTACCCATATTGTTACTAGAGCAGCAGCAATACGTTTCAAAATATATTTGAACATCTCTTCCAAACACCACCTTTACATTTTTTCAAGTAAGAAGGTATATGCTAAGCATATACCTTCTTGAAATCAATCTGTTATTATTTTATTTTGCCTTTCCTTCTATCCATGCATATATGAACTGGATGTCAGGTGAGAAGCCGTCTCTCTCAAAGCCTTTTACATATTCTCTTACAGCGTAGTTTCTGTATCTCCAGTAGATTGGACCTACTGGCATATCTTCCATAAGTATGTCTTCCGCCTGTCTCATCAGAGCAAACTTCTTTGCCTTGTCTGGCTCAGCTTTTGCGTCTTTGATAAGCTTATCATACACTGGATTGCTGTATGCTGGGTCATTGTTTCCACCGCCTGTTACATACAGGTCAAGGTCTGTCATTGGGTCTGGATAGTCCGGGCCCCAACCAGCAAGGGATATTTCGTAGTCATGCTTCTGCTGTCTGTCTATTCTTACAGCTGATGGAACTGCTTCTATCACTATTTCTACACCAAGGTTCTTCTTCCACATTTCCTGGAAGGCTTGTGCATATGTCTGTGCAGTTGCTTGATCATTGCACATAAACTTCAGCTTTGGAATTGCTGTAATTCCAAGTTCTTTCATACCTTGTGCAAGGAGAACCTTTGCACCATCAACGTCGTTATCCTTGAAGTATCCTGGCTTAGCTGCTCTCCATGGAGTCTTGCCATCAGCATCAGGAATAAGGTCAGGTTGTACGTATGCAGTTGCTGGTACCCATGGCTGTCTTGCAACGTTGTCTATAAAGCTCTGTCTGTCAATAGCAAATGTTAAAGCTTTTCTTATGTTCTTATTCTTAAGTACCGGATGTGTTGTGTTGAAGTCAAAGAACCATACTGAACCGTCAGCATACTTTTTAACTTCACCCTTTGTAAGTGCTGCCTTTTGGTCAGCATCAAGAGATATTGTATGATCAAGTTCACCTGATTCATACATGTTGAACATTGTTGAATCTTCAGTTATCATAAGGCCAGTAACCTTATCAAGCTTTATAGCAGCTACATCCCAGTATTCTGGATTCTTTACGTATACCATTTCTGCTTCATGCTGCCATGATTCAATTTTGAATGGTCCGTTTGTGAGGAAGAATTCTGCCTCTGTATTGAACTTAGCGCCAACCTTCTCAGCAAATGCCTGCTGTACAGGAGCATATGTCGGGAAAGATACGAGATAATCAAAATAAGTTACAGGCTGTTTAAGTGTGTACTCGATTGTCTTTTCGTCGATAACCTTTATACCAACCTGATCAGCTGTTCCTTTGCCTGAGCTATACTCTTCTGCACCAACGATATCATACAAGAAGTATGTGTAGTCTCTTGGAGTCTTTGGATCCAAAGCTCTCATTGCGCCGTATTTGAAATCAGCTGCAACAACTGGAGTTCCATCAGACCACTTCGCATCTCTCAAATGGAAAGTCCATACTGTTCCGTCTGCGTTCTGTTCAAACTTTTCAGCGATACCAGGCTTAACCTTACCCTGGCCAGCGCTCCTTGTCAAACCTTCCATAACCCAGTTGTATATCTGGATTTCACCAGTTGATGACATTCCCTGCCAGTCCAATGTGCTGTTTTCCTGGAATATGTCGATTGTGAGTTCCTGTGGTTCCTTTGGCTGCTCAGTTGCTGTAGTTGGAGCAGGAGTCGCAGGAGCTTTCGGTCCGCAAGCTGATAATGCTACGCTCAAAATCATCAGCATTGCAAGTACGAGTATTAAAGACTTTTTCATTAATTCATCCCCCTTATTTTTGGTTTAGGCGTTTATGTAAATTTTTCGCCTCTCAAAATTTAGTACCTAATAAGTTTACAGGTATAAAGGAAGTCAGCAATGTAAACATTTTATATGCATAACATGTTAACTCTGTGCCATATCCTACAACGATATGGCACTATTCCTGTAGCACCTTATCAAGTATAGTATAATATTACATTAACTGTAGAATTTTTTCAAGAAAATTAATATATGAAAAACTCTCAATAATATTCAAATTTCAAAGACCAGAACTGGCGCAATGCCTGCCGCTTTTCAACCCAACTGAGTTAAAAAAATAGCAAGCGTTCAAATTCTATAATAATCAAATATAGTAATGAACCCAAGCCAACCAATTTGCTGTTTATGCCACGGCTGTCCCAGATTCAGATTGCTGTTTTAATTATGCATTGAATTTGATGAACCGATTAAGACTTGCTAATTTATATGCATTCGACATGTAGCTAAATTAAATATACCAAAGGTTTGTGAATTTTCTGTGAACTTTTGTTGTTTTTTCTATGAACTTACAATGAATAAATATTTTGAAAACAGCAGGAAAATAAATAATCCTCATGAACTTGAAGAATTCATGAGGATTATTGCTGATTTATATACTATCAATTATATCCTTAATTATTTTACTTATAATCTGCGGGTTTCCCTTGCCTTTAGAGGCTTTCATGGTTTGTCCGACCAGGAAGCCCATTGCCCTGTCCTTACCCTCTTTATAGTCCTTCACAGATTTAGGATTCTCTTCTATTATCTGTCTGACAATTCCAAAAATTGCATCCTTATCGTTAATCTGCTCCAGTCCCATCTCTTTCACAAGCACCTTCGGCTCTTTCCCGCTCTCAAACATAGCCTCGAAGACTTGCTTTGCTGCTGTGCCGCTTATTGTCGAATCCTCTACCAGCTTTAACAGTTCAGCAAGATAAGCCGGAGGGAATTTTACATGCTCTATATCCAGTTTCTTGTCATTCAATAATCTCAATAGTTCTCCCATAACCCAATTACTGACCGGCTTTGGATTGTTGTATTCCGCAAGGCACTCCTCATAAAATTCTGCAAGGGCCTTTGATGCGGTTATTACCATAGCATCATAAGCCGGAAGTCCGTATTCTTTAATGAACCTCTTTTCCTTTTCATGAGGCAGTTCCGGTATGGTTGCCCTTATCTTTTCTATCAAGTCCATATCAACAACTAAAGGGGTCAAATCCGGCTCAGGAAAATATCTGTAATCATGAGCAAGCTCTTTGTTTCTCATGGATATGGATATATTTTTATCATCATCCCATCTTCTGGTCTCCTGCATAACCCTCTCGCCTTTATCCAGCAATCCCGCTTGCCTGTTCTGCTCATATTCAAGCGCCATCTGAAGGGCTTTAATCGAATTCATATTCTTTATCTCAGCTTTTATACCGAGCTTAGTTTCTCCAACAGGTCTCAGGGATATATTTGCGTCGCACCTTAAGGAGCCCTCCTGCATCTTGCAGTCAGATACTTCGAGATATTCCAGGATGCTTTTCAGCTTTTCCAAATAAAGCCTTCCTTCTTCAGGAGTTCTCACATCAGGCTCAGATACTATTTCTATCAATGGTACGCCTGCCCTGTTGTAATCTACAAGGGAATAATCTCCGCCATTCTCTGCGTGGACCAGCTTTCCTGCGTCTTCTTCAATATGTATCCTGTTTATTCGGATTTTCTTTGTTTCACCCTTCAGTTCGATTTCTATGTACCCATTGCTGCATAAGGGGAGATCATACTGAGATATCTGAAACGCCTTGGGCAGGTCAGGATAGAAATAGTTCTTTCTGTCCATTTTACTGAACTCAGCTACCCGGCAGTTGGTTGCGAGTCCAACCTTTATAGCGAATTCCACCACTTTCCCATTCAGAACCGGAAGCGCTCCTGGCAAACCCAGGCAAACCGGACAGCAGTGCGTGTTAGCGTCACCACCGAATTCATTCTTACAGCCGCAGAATATTTTTGTATTTGTCAAAAGCTCGGCATGAACTTCAAGCCCTATTACAGTCTCATATCTCATCTTCGCACCTCATTCAATATAGCCGGCTTGTTTTCATTAAAGCGGGTGTTCTTCTCATAGGTATAGGCAACTTGAAGAATGCTCTTCTCATCAAGCGGTTTTCCTATTATCTGCATACCCACCGGCAACCCGTCTAACCTGCCGCAGGATATGGATATGGCGGTATTCCCGGCTATATTTACAGGGACTGTACAAATATCTGACATATACATGGAAAGGGGATCACTGGTTTTTTCCCCTAGCTTAAAAGCAGTATTAGGAGCAGTGGGCGAGATTATTACATCATATCTTTCAAAAGCCTTGTCAAAATCCTGCTTGATAAGCGTCCTCACCTGCAGTGCTTTCATATAATATTCATCATAGTAGCCTGAGCTTAAAGCAAACGTTCCAAGCATTATCCTTCTCTTCACCTCTGCACCGAAGCCCTTGCTCCTTGTCTTTACATATAGGTCTGCCAAAGCATCAAATTCCTCTGCCCTGGAACCATATCTAACCCCATCATACCTGCCCAGATTGGAGCTTGCCTCTGCAGATGCAGCAATATAGTAAACCGGCAGTGCATAGCGGGAATAAGGAAGTGACATTTCCTCCACATTCGCACCAAGACCTTCCAGGACCTTTACCTGGTCAAGCACAATTTTCTTTATACCAATATCTATTCCATCTCCGAAATACTCTTTGGGAATCCCTATCTTAAAGCCTTTCACATCATTTACAAGGGCACTCTTATAATCATACTTCGGCACATCCAGCGAGGTGGAATCCTTTGGATCATAGCCTGCTATGCAGTTCATCACCAGGGCACAGTCTTCAACATCCCGGGTTATAGGCCCAATCTGATCGAAAGAAGATGCAAATGCCACCAGCCCATATCTGGATACCAAGCCATAGGTGGGCTTCATTCCCACAACACCGCATAATGCAGCTGGCTGTCTTATGGAGCCTCCAGTATCCGAACCCAGCGAAAAATAAGCTTCTCCTGCAGCTACAGCAGCCGCGGAGCCGCCGCTGGAGCCTCCCGGTACTCTTTCTATATCCCATGGGTTTTTTGTAACCTTAACAGAAGAATTCTCTGTTGATGAACCCATCGCAAATTCATCCATGTTGGCCTTCCCCACCATTATGCTGCCGACCTTTAAAAGTCTGCTGTATACCTCAGCATTGTATGGCGGTTCAAAGCCCTTCAATATTTTAGATGCGCAGGTAGTTTCCACACCTTCGGTGCATATGTTGTCCTTTAATGCCATTGGAATCCCTGCAAGATCCGGGAGCGTCTCCCCCCCGCTTATGACTTTATCTATTATTTCAGCATCTTTATATGCTTTCTCTCTTGTCAGGGTAATATATGAACTGACCTTAGCCTCTACTCCATCTATTCTGCTGTATGTATTATCCAGCACCTCTTTGGCGCTTACTTCTTTTCTTCTCAGCATATCCCTTATTTCATGAGCAGTAAGTTCATAAAGCTTCAAATGTCACACTTCCTTTGTAATTTTGCCTCGTGCTGCGTGCCTCGTGCCACGTGCATTCAGAAAGTCCTTCGAAGATTCTCTCCAGTATACGCGCAACTCGAAACGCGTAACGCGAAACCAAAATTCATTGCCTACTCTATTATTCTCGGTACTTTAAAGCAGCCGTCCTGGGTTGTTGGCGCATTCATCAGCACATCATCCCTATCTATTGACTGCCTTACTTCATCTTCCCTCAATACATTAATAACAGGCATTACATGGTATGTGGGCTTAACACCCTCAGTATCAAGCTCATTCAACTGGTTTATGTATTCCAATATCACGTTCAGCTGCTCTGTATACTTCTCCTTCTCATCCTCTGAGAATTCAAGTCTGGACAAAGCAGCAACATATTCAACGTCCTTTTTGGTTATCATAAACTTTCACCATCCTAACTAAAAACCCATAGGTTTTTAACGGGCGAACACTGTTCGCCCCTACGTCCCCATTATCTACGTACCTCGAACCAATTACTCTTTCGCCCAGTCCATAAACGTTTCCTCATCAATAACAGCCACGCCAAGTTCATTAGCCTTTACAAGCTTGGAGCCTGAGTCCTCTCCGGCCAGTACATAATCCGTTTTCTTACTGACGCTTCCGGACACTTTCCCTCCGAAGCTCTCAATTATTTCCTTTGCTTGATCCCGTGTGAAGCTTTGAAGCGCCCCGGTGAGCACAAAAGTTTTTCTGTTGAAATGCTCGTTTTCCTTTATTTCCTTTTTCGAACCTCTTGTATTCACGCCACACTCTTGAAGCTTTTTTATAAGTCCAAGGTTTTGCTCCTGTCTGAAAAAGGTTATAATGCTTTCTGCCATTTTCTCGCCTATTTCCTGTATTCTGATCAGCTTATCAAAATCTGCGGTAAACATGGCATCTATGTCGTCAAATTCATTAGACAATACTTGTGATGCCCTTTGTCCTATCATCCTTATTCCAAGAGCGAAAATAAGCCTGTTCAGAGTATTAACCTTGGAAGCCTCAATAGCATCCAGCATGTTCTGCACTGACTTTTCGCCCATTCTTTCAAGTTCCACCAGCTCATCCTTATGATTCTTCAAAAGGTATATGTCAGCCGCATTCTTTATGAAGCCCTTATCCATAAGAAGTGTCATAATCTGAGACCCAAGCCCGTCTATGTTCATTGCATCCCTGGATACAAAGTGGAACAATGACCTTTTAAGCTGTGCAGGACACGATATATTAGTGCACTTCGTTACAGCCTCCCCTTGCTCCCTTATGGTGTCCGACTGGCAGACAGGGCATTTTCCGGGCATTTCAAAAGGCAGCTCCGCTCCCGTCCTGTCTTCCTTAACGACTTCAACGACCTCAGGAATTACATCCCCGGCCTTCTTTATGATTACGGTATCGCCAATTCTTATATCCTTTTCCCTTATATAGTCCTCATTATGCAGCGTTGCTCTGCCTATCACAGATCCCGCAAGCCTCACAGGCTCCAGCTCCGCAGTTGGTGTCAGCGCTCCTGTTCTTCCAACCTGCACTATTATATCCTTAACTTTGGTCTTCTTGGTTTCAGGCGGGAACTTGTACGCTGCCGCCCACCTGGGAGTTTTTGTGGTATAGCCTAAGCTTTCTCTCTGCTCCAGGCTGTTTACCTTTATGACTAAACCGTCAATTTCAAAGGGCAGTTCGCCCCTCTTGTCAGCCCAATAGCTGCACTTTTCAATTATTTCCTCGCTGCTCCTTAGCACGCTTATGAAGGGGCTGACCTTGAAGCCTAATTTTTTGAGGTATTCCAAGGTTTCCACATGAGTATCGAAATTCTTGTCTTCTATGCTTTCAAGGTTGAATACAAATATATCCAAGGGTCTAGTGGCAGTTACCTTGGTATCCAACTGCCTTAAAGAACCTGCCGATGCATTCCTTGGATTCGCAAACAGCTGCTCCTCCTGCTCCTCACGCCTTGCATTAAGCTCTTCAAAGGCTTTTTTTGCCATGAAGACCTCTCCCCTGACTTCTAATTCTAATTCTTCACCCAGTACAAGGGGTATGGACTTCACTGTTCTGAGGTTTGCAGTTATATCTTCGCCTTTGACGCCATCGCCTCTGGTAGCCCCTTGTACAAAACGACCCTCTTCATAGTTCAGCACAACAGTAAGCCCATCTATCTTCAGCTCAACTACATATTCAACGTCGTCACCGACGGTTTTTCTCACCCTCGAGTCAAAATCTCTTATATCGTTTTCATCAAATACATTTCCAAGACTCAGCTTTGGAGTTTTGTGCACCACTTCTCCGAAGCCCTGCAGCACTTCCCCCCCAACCCTCTGTGTAGGAGAGTCGGCACGCTTCAATGCCGGGAATGTGCTCTCCAATTCAATAAGCTCTTTCATGAGCATATCAAAATCATAGTCACTGATTTCCGGCTTATCCAGCATATAATAATTGTAGCTATGTTTATTTATTAGCTTTATTAGCTCATCCACTTTTTTTTCAAGCTTATCTATACCCAATTTGATTCCTCCCTTCTTATACCTTAACCAGTAGGTCCTTTGGAATCTCTTTTACAAATTGCGAAACTGTATTATAAGTAGTATTTCCAAATAATGTGCGTTCAAATGCAGCCGTCAGATAAAGTCTTTCCTCCGCTCGGGTTATCCCTACATACATAAGGCGCCTTTCCTCTTCCATCTGCCTCTCTTCAAAATACGACCGCTGGCTTGGGAATACACCCTCTTCCATTCCGGAAATGAACACAAAGGGATACTCAAGACCTTTTGCGCTGTGAAGAGTCATCATTATCAAAGCGGATTTTCCATCATCTACTGTATCTATGTCAGACATCAAGGCCATTTGCTCCAGAAAGTCAGGCAATGCTGCGCTTTCATTCTTTGCCTCAAATTCAAGTGTGGCAGACAAAAGCTCCTTAACATTCTCAACTCTGGTCTGGGACTGTTCGTCCTCACCCTTTTCAAGCTCCTCAATATAGCCTATGCGGTCCAGCACTTCCTTCAGAATCTTGGATACCCTCTCAGTCTCTGCTATGCCCATAAGGTCGCTCATCAGCTTGACAAATTCCTTGATTCCCTTCTTAGCCTTTGTGCTGACTCCCGCAATATTATCAACCTCCAAAAGGGCACCGAACAATGAGTCTCCGGTTATTCTGGCATATTGGACTATGGCGTCCAAGGTTGTAGCTCCTATGCCCCTCTTTGGTATATTTATTATTCTTTTCAGACTTAAGTCTTCATCAGGATTCTGTATTACCCTCAGATATCCGATTATATCCTTTACTTCCTTCCTGTCATAGAACTTGAATCCGCCGACAATCCTATAGGGCATTCCATTGGACATGCAGGCTTCCTCAAGTACACGGGACTGGGCATTGGTGCGGTACAATATCGCGAAATCCCCCATCTCCCTATTCTCCTGGGCTATCATCCTTTCAACCTCTGACATGATGAAGTTTGCCTCTCCCCATTCATCCATAGCACTGTGAAAAATTATAGAGCGCCCTTCACCGTTTTCGGTCCACAGCCTCTTGTTCTTCCTTGCATTGTTATTTTTAATGACTGAGTTTGCTGCATCCAATATGACCTGTGTAGAGCGGTAGTTCTGCTCCAGCTTAACAACTTTGGCTCCCGGGAAGTCCTTTTCGAAGTTTAGTATGTTCCCAATATCCGCTCCGCGCCATGAATAGATAGACTGGTCATCATCCCCCACTACGCAAAGATTCTTATGCTGCTTTGCCAGAAGCCTTATAAGGGTGTATTGGCAATAGTTTGTATCCTGATATTCATCTACCATTATATATTTGAACTTGTTCTGATAATACTGCAATATATCAGGGTTCAGCTCAAAAAGCTCCACAGTCTTGTACAATATGTCGTCAAAATCCAGAGCATTGTTCTTCTGCAGCTTCTTCTGATACAGCTTATATATATCCGCTATCTTCCGCTTCCTCATATCATGCATGTTCCTGTCAAAGAACTTATCAGGAGTCATTAACTTATCCTTCGCACCGGAAATCTCAGCAGAAACCGCCCTGAAAGGAAAGTTCTTCTCATTAAGGTTAAGCTCCTTCAAGCACTCCTTCACTAGAGCTTCCTGATCCTTTGAATCATATATGACAAAATTCTTCTTATAATCCTTAAGACTTTCTACATTCTTTCTCAATATCCTCACACAGGTAGAGTGGAATGTAGAAATCCACATATTATCAGTCCCGCCTATAAGTGTCTGCACCCTTTCCTTCATTTCCTTCGCAGCCTTGTTGGTGAAGGTTATTGCGAGTATACTTGAGGGATATATGCTTTTCTCCTCTATCAAATAAGCGATTCTAAAGGTAAGCACTCTTGTCTTCCCACTGCCGGCTCCTGCGAGTATCAATAGCGGACCTTCAGTATGCAGCACCGCTTCCCTTTGCTCTTTGTTCAACTTATCAATATAATCCATTGGTACCTCCAGTATTTTTGCCTCGTGCTCCGTGCCACGTGCCCCGTGCTTCAGGCTTAGAGTCAGGGCTTATGTTTAACTCTTACTATAAATACTATTATAAAGCATCATTCCCATAATTAGAATAAAAAAAATATTGAACGCACAAAGTATTCCTTTTAAGTATAGTGCGAATTCGATAACAATCAAGGAAATCTTTTGCGAAGTTTGAATGAAAAGTAAACTGTTTTTTCGCAAAAGATTTAGTATTTGAAAACTCATCAAATTTTTGAATTATAGATATATAGTTTCTTTGAAATATGTTTGAATACAAATCTGAAAACAGCAAAAAATAAAGATGAGGTGAGATGCGATGTCGCCAAGAATTGATGAAGAGATAAACGTTTTGACTCCTGCTGCAGAAGAGCCTATTACAGACTTTGAAATTGTAATGGCAAAAATTGATCATGATGCTCATAAGAGGTTTAAGGGAGTGGAAAATGCGGCTTTAAAAAATAAAGATGTGAAAAAGCAGGGTCCGGACGAGGTGGAACCATGAGGATAATTGATGATACCTATAATGGGAAAAAATATCCCATTATAGAGAGAGAATACAATGCTTATTATTTCCCGGACAATTTTAACCCCGACAATGAAGAAGACCAGTCGGAAGGGCTTGTTGACTCTTATTTGAACCATCATATGATTAAAGTCTATAACAGGGCTGATCCAAAATGAAAAAGGGCGAACAATGTTCGCCCCTACAGTTTATCAGCTTCTCCGTTGATTCCTATTCTGATTTTGTTAAGTGGAATGTTCTTACCTGACATTTGAAGTGCCGCTTCTGCTGCTCTTACAATGCCGCCGCAGCATGGAACCTCCATGAATGCCACAGTTACGCTGTTTATGTTGTTATTCTTTAATATTCCTGTAAGCTTCTCGGTGTAATATCCTATATCATCAAGCTTAGGACAACCTACTACAACCTTTTTGCCCTTTAATAAGTCCAAATGGTAGTTGGGATATGCAAAGGGCACACAGTCAGCTGTAATCAGGAGATCGGAATTTTCAAAGTATGGAGCTCTCTCAGGCACAAGCATAAGCTGTACAGGCCACTGAGTCAGCTGCGGCTTGATTCTTACTTCTATATCATCTGAGGATACAGCTGCTGTCTTTGCAGCATTATTCTGCCTGTTGATTTCCATAGCTCTGCTTCCTGGGCATCCGCCACCACCATGCTGATGATGTCCGTGACCTTCATTCTGATGACATGAGTGACTTTCCTCTTTGTGAAGATGTACATGTACGGCAGCTTCATCAAATTCCTCCGCGTCTCTTTTAGTTATTGTAATTGCACCTTGAGGACATTCTCCCAGACATGCTCCGAGACCATCACAAAGATTTTCTGCTAAAAGCTTTGCCTTTCCGTCGATTATCTTTATAGCACCTTCAGCACAGTTAGGCACGCAAAGTCCACAACCGTTGCATTTATCTTCATTAATGTTAACAATTTTTCTTAATGCCATTTTATTTCCCTCCATATTTAGTTCATCTTTTAAGTTTATTATACTAGTATTAGTTCCTATTGAATGTGATTTATATCACTGATGAGGGTTAATTTAATCACAGCAAGTAAGATTCTTCACTGCACTCAGAATGACAAATAATGCAACTATGCAAAAAAATAAAGTCCCTTTCGAAACTTTACTTCTTACCTATATCACTTCTATAGTGGGCTTTTTCAAATTGTATGCCTCTGACTGCTTTGTACGCTTTTTCTCTTGCCAGCTCATAGCTTTTTTCCAGCGCACTTACAACAAGCACACGACCGCCTGCAGTGAGAGTCTTTTCGGAAGCTTTTTTTGTTCCTGCATGAAATACTGTAACACCGCTATTTTCAGCAGCTTTATCAAGCCCTCTTATTTCAAAGCCTTTTTCGTAATGCTCTGGATATCCTCCCGAGGCCATTACTACACAGACAGCCTGTTCCTCTTCCCATTCAATCTCTTGTGTTTCAAGTCTTTCATCAATTACTGAATTCATTATCTCAACCAGGTCAGTCTTGAGCCTAAGCAGTACAACCTCTGTCTCAGGATCCCCGAACCGTGCGTTATATTCCAGCAGCTTGGGGCCGTCCTTCGTAAGCATCAGCCCAAAGTATAAAACCCCTTTGTAATAAATGCCCTCCGCTCTGAGTGCATCTACAGTCCTCTTAATAATATCCCTCGCCGTAACTTCAGCTGTCTTATCATCATAGTAAAATGCGGGGGATACCGCACCCATTCCACCTGTATTAAGCCCTGCATCATTGTCCAAAGCCCTTTTGTAATCCTGTGCACTAACCATGGGTACTGCGATTTTGCTATCAACAAAAGCCAATATTGAAGCTTCCCTGCCGGAAAGAAACTCTTCAACAACAATCCTGCAGCCTGCCTCACCAAACTTTTTAACCGTAAGCATATCATCGATAGCGGCAAAGGCTTCCTCCCTGCTCTGGGCTATTATTACACCCTTTCCTGCCGCAAGTCCGTCTGCTTTAATAACCACTGGATAGCCAAAGCCGTCTATCTCCTGCTTGGCCTTTTCAGGGTCATAGAATATCTTATATGCAGCAGTGGGTATTTTGTTTCTTATCATGAAATCCTTTGAAAATGCCTTGCTGCTCTCAAGCATTGCGCCCTTCATGCACGGCCCGAATATCCTGAGTCCATTTCTTTCAAAGCTATCAACTATGCCAAGACTCAAAGGTGCTTCCGGTCCTACTATAGTAAGGTCAATTCTGTTGTCTCCGGCAAAGCTCAAAAGCCCGTCCAAGTCATCAGCCTCTATGTTCACACATTCAGCAAGCTTGCCAATCCCGCCATTTCCGGGCGCGCAGTATATTTTATCAACCAGCCTGCTTTGAGCGACCTTCCAAATAATAGCATGCTCTCTTCCGCCGCTTCCGATTACCAGTACTTTCATAGAACCACCGCCTTTAGTGTTTGAAGTGTCTCATTCCTGTAAAAATCATTGAAATGTTATTCTTATTGCATTCATCTATGGACTCTTGGTCTCTAACCGACCCTCCAGGCTGAATAATTGCCGATATTCCTGCATTTGCAGCTGCTGTGACAACATCTCCAAAAGGAAAGAATGCATCAGAAGCTATAACGGCACCCTTAGCCTTTTCTCCAGACCGCTCAAGGCTCATATTGGCTGACCAGATCCTGTTTGTCTGGCCAGGCCCTATCCCAAGGGTCCTTCCATCTTTAGCCACTACAATTGCATTAGACTTAACATGCTTCACAACCTTCCATGCAAAAAGCATGTCCTGCATTTCTTTCTCAGTAGGCTTCTTATCCGTGACATTCTTTATATCAGCCATGTCAAAATCCTGCCAGTCTGCATCCTGAATAAGCAGTCCACCGCTAACCTTCTTAACGTCAATATCCGTTACTGATTTGCGGCATATATCTTCAAGCTGCATTATTCGTATATTCTTCTTGCTCATCAGAATATTCAGAGCCTTCTCTGAATAAGCTGGAGCTATCACTATCTCCACAAATATCTTGCTTATCTCCGACGCAGTAATCGCACCCACTTCCCTGTTCAAGGCTATTATACCACCGAATATGGAAATCGGATCTCCCTCATAAGCTTTGGTATAAGCCTCATACAAGCTGTTTCCGACTCCTACACCGCAGGGATTGGCATGCTTCACTGCAACTGCTGCAGGCTCTTCAAATTCCTTCAAGGTCTCCAATGCTGCATTTGCATCACTTATATTATTAAAGGAGAGCTCCTTGCCATGAAGCTGTACTGCTGTGGCAATGCTCCCGCTTACTGCTTTCATTTCCTTATAATATGCCGCAGCCTGGTGTGGGTTTTCTCCGTATCTCAGCTCCTGCACCTTTTCAAAGGTCATGGTCACAGTTTCCGGATACTTGGGCAATCCGGCCTTCTCCCACAGATAATTGCCAATCAGCGTATCATAGCTTGCCGTATGTGAAAAAACCTTGGCAGCAAGCTCAAATCTTGTTGCTTCAGTTGTATTTCCCCCGTTATTAATTTCTTCAAGCACCTTCTGATAATCAGAAGGATTCACAACCACAGTTACATATTTGTAGTTCTTGGCTGCTGCCCGAAGCATTGATGGACCTCCGATATCAATGTTCTCTATAGCTTCAGAAAGCTCTGCCTCTTCTTTCTCTATAGTCTTTCTGAAGGGATATAGATTGACAACCACTAAGTCTATAATTTCAATACCAAGCTCGCGGAGCTTGCTCATATGTACCTCATTGTCTCTTACTGCAAGAAGCCCGCCATGGATATTGGGGTGCAATGTCTTTACCCGTCCATCAAGGCACTCTGGGTAACCTGTGATTTCAGATATTCCAATAACCTTTATACCCGCTTCTTCGAGGGCTTTTGCAGTACCCCCGGTTGAAATTATTTCAACTCCGAGCTTCACAAGCCCCTTGGCAAAATCGATTATTCCGGTTTTGTCCGAAACACTTATAATCGCTCTCTTTATCATATCAGTCTCACACCTCTTCACTTACTACTTTGACTTTTCGTCCCTCTATGCGGAGTCTTCCTTCACAGAATAACCTCACCGCTTCGGTCAGTATCCTGTGCTCCACCTCCAGCACTCTTGCATCTAATGTCTCTGCTGTATCCTCTGCAAATACAGGCACTGACTCCTGAAGTATAATTGGACCGCTGTCCGTACCTTCATCTACAAAATGAACGGTTGCTCCAGAAACTTTTACGCCATACTCCACAGCCGCTTTATGAACCTTTTCCCCATAGAAGCCTTTGCCGCAAAAAGCTGGTATCAATGAGGGATGTATGTTTATGATCCGCCCCTCATAAGCTCTTACAAGTTCCCTGTCCAGTATTGTAAGGTAGCCTGCAAGGATAACCAGCTCAGTATTCATATTCTGAAGCTCATCCATGAGCCTTTCAGCACAATTCTTTCTATCAATGTAAACAGCTTTAATGCCGAATTTCTTCGCCCTTTCCAAGGCATAAGCATTTTCCCGGTCTGAAATAACAACTGCTATTTCTCCGTTAATATTGCCGGCTGATACAGCATCTATGATTGTTTGCAGGTTGGTTCCGCCCCCTGATACAAGGACTGCTATCCTTACCTTCTGCAAAATTCTATTCCCCCTTCGCCTTTAGCGACGCTCCCGATGATGCAGGCTTTTTCCCCCAGTTTATTCAGGGTCTCCAGAATATCCTCCACAGAGACCTTTCCTACTGCCAGTACAAGTCCTATACCCATATTGAAGGTATTGAACATTTCTTTCTCCTCGATATTACCGAGCTTCTGCATTAGCTTGAACACAGGAGGTATATCCCAGCTCCCATGCTCAATGACAGCTTTAAGACCGGCGGGTATGGTACGTGGAATGTTCTCTATGAAGCCACCTCCGGTAATATGAGCTATTCCGTTTATTTTATGCTTTGCTATCAATGCCTGCACAGTCTTGACATATATCTTTGTGGGCTTTAGCAGTTCTTCACCTAATGTACACTCCAGCTCATCGAACCTGGTGCTGATATCAAAATTGTTTATTCCAAAGAAGAGCTTTCTCACAAGGGAAAAGCCATTGCTGTGTATACCGCTGGAAGCAATGCCGATCAATATGTCCTCTGCCTTCACCCCTGAGCCGTTTATTACATTGTCCTTATCCACTATTCCTACTGCAAAACCGGCAAGATCATATTCCCCATCCTTATAAAAACCCGGCATCTCTGCGGTTTCTCCTCCAATTAGAGCACAGCCCGCTTCAACACAGCCGTCACATACACCCTTGACTATGTCAGCTGCCACTTTGGGTTCCAGCTTGCCAGTCCCTATATAATCCAGAAAAAACTGAGGCTTCGCTCCATGGCAAGCCACATCGTTGACACACATTGCTACACAGTCAATACCTATAGTGTCATGCTTTCCAGTCATAAAAGCAATCTGAAGCTTGGTCCCTACGCCATCTGTCCCCGAAACCAGTATAGGGTTCTTATAGTTATCTTTGGCTATCTCAAAGAAACCTCCGAAGCTGCCCAGTTCCCCAAGCACTCCGGGTATCATTGTTCGTTTCGTGTGCTCCTTCATTAGTTTCACTGTTTCATAGCCTGCCTCAACATCTACTCCCGATGCTTTGTATGTCAATTTTTCGCCCATTGGTTTTCACACCTCTACTTCAAAATTTCTTTATATTCCTCCGCAAGAATTCTTGCAATGCTCAGCAGGTACCTCCATAGGATATTTACCGCAGAAGCATGCTGTACAGAAACCTTCTCCAGTACTGCCCAGCGATTGGAGGAGACCTTCATAGCTTAGATAACCCAAGCTGTCAGCTCCGATTTTATTCTTAATGGCCTCTATTATACTTGTAGCTCCTACCAGTTGCTTTCTATCTGGTGTATCTATGCCAAAATAACAGGAGTGTGTGATTACAGGGGAGCTTACCCTTACATGGACTTCCTTCGCTCCTGCTGCCTTGAGCGCCTGCACTATCTTCTTGCTGGTCGTGCCTCTTACTATGCTGTCATCAACCATTATAACACGCTTTCCTTCAATATTTGCCTTCAAGGGATTCAGCTTCATCGATACTCCGATTTCCCTAGTCACCTGTGATGGCTGTATAAAGGTCCTGCCAATATATCTATTCTTTATCAAGCCAACTGCATATGGGATTCCTGACTGCTGTGAGTAGCCTATTGCTGCGGGGGTACCTGAGTCAGGCACGCAGATAACTACATCTGCTTCTGCTGGCTGCTCCTTCGCAAGAATTCTCCCAGCTGCTTCTCTGGCCTGATATACGCTGATACCGTCCATAACGCTGTCAGGTCTTGCAAAGTAAATATACTCAAAGGCGCAGGTAGCTTGCTTTTCAACCGTTCCACACTGTATGCTCCTTATACCGTTCTCTTCTATAATAACGATTTCTCCAGGTTTAACATCCCTTATGAAGCTTGCTCCAATAGTATCAAGAGCACAGGTTTCGGAAGCCAGCACATAACCGTTCCCTGTCCTGCCTATGACCAAAGGTCTCAAACCATGCTTGTCTCTTACGCCGATAAGCTTGTCGTTGGTCATTATTACTAGTGCATAGGAGCCTTTTATAATTTCCATAGTATCCAGGATGGCATCCTCGATGCCGTCCTTGTAATTCCTGGCTATAAGGCTTGTAATAACCTCACTGTCTATGGTGGTGGTAAAAATCATGCCCTGGTCCTCCAGCTCCTCTCTTACAGAAGCTGCATTTACCAAGTTCCCATTGTGGGCTACCGCAATGTTTCCCTTTTTGAATTTGACCAAAAGAGGCTGTGCATTTGTAACGAAGCTTTCTCCAGTTGTGGAATACCTTACATGGCCTATACTTATATCACCCTTCAACAGGTTCAATATTTTGTCATCAAAAACCTCCGATACAAGACCCATTTCCTTGTAGCAGGTTATCATTCCGTCCCTGTTCACAGCTATCCCGGCGCTTTCCTGGCCTCTGTGCTGCAAAGCCATAAGTCCGTAATAGGTAAGGCTTTCAATCTCCATGTTTCCTTTGTCGTATATACCTATAATCCCGCACTCTTCCTTGAGTTTGTCCTCTTTCTCAAATATATCGTTATACATGTCTTATCTCCTATATAATTAGTCTTGTGTAGGTTCTCTGGAGCATGGTTTCGCGTTGCGAGTTTCGAGTTTCGAGCGATTTAAGCAATGTCTTTGAAGCCTGTACGGGCGATTCATGAATCGCCCCTACCCCCCGTAACCCCGTAACCTCGCACCTGTGTTTAACTCAGTCTCTTTACTACTTCCATGTAGCCCTCTTCGACCTTGCCCAAATCTCTTCTGAAACGGTCCTTGTCAAGCTTTTCATGTGTTGTTGCGTCCCACAGCCTGCAAGTATCCGGAGATATCTCGTCTGCAAGTATTATCTTTCCCTCAGGTGTCTTCCCGAATTCAAGCTTGAAATCCACAAGTATGATTCCTCTTGAAAGCATATATTCGATTAATATCTCATTTATCCTTAGCGCCTGTCTGGTAATCTCCGCAACCTCCTGCTCCGTCGCAATGCCCATTGCTTTTATATGATAATCGTTTATCATAGGGTCTCCAAGAGCATCGTCCTTATAACAGAATTCCAGCACTGTGGTATTAAGCTTCAGCCCTTCCTCAAGTCCCAACCTCTTTGAAAGAGAGCCGGCGGCATAATTTCTGACCAGCACTTCCAAAGGAACGATTTTAACCCTTTTCACAAGCACTTCCCTGTCATTCATCTTTTCAACCTGGTGAGTTTCAATACCCTTTTCTTCAAGGATATTGAAGAGCTTTGCAGATATCTCATTATTCATGACACCCTTATTTACTATTGTGCCTTTTTTAAGCCCGTTGAATGCTGTAGCATCATCCTTGTACTCAACTATATAGAATTTTTCATCGTCTGTCTTGAAAACCTTTTTTGCCTTACCCTCATAAATCATATCCAACTTTTTCATTAGAATACCTCCCTTTTTATCTTCTCATCCTTGCTTATTACATCCTGCTTCATTTTTTCTTTGTGCGCTTTAAGCTTCTCCCTTAAGAAGTCGTATTTAACTGATAAAATCTGTACTGCAAGGAGTCCTGCGTTCTCTGCACCATCCACTGCGACAGTCGCCACAGGAATTCCTGAGGGCATCTGAACAATAGAGAGCAGAGAATCCAGTCCATCCATAGTTGATGATTTAATAGGTATTCCTATAACCGGAAGTGTTGTGAATGCCGCTAATACTCCGGGGAGATGAGCTGCTTTGCCCGCCGCCGCAATTATAACTTCGAAACCATTGCCTTCTGCGTTTTTTGCATATTCTGCAGCTCTATCCGGTGTTCTGTGTGCTGACATTATACTTACCTCAAAATCAACTTCAAAAGCCTTAAGAACCTCCGCTGCCTTCCTTACTACCGGCAGATCCGAGTCACTGCCCATTATTACCGCAACCTTTGGCTTCCCAAAAGACATATGCATCTCTCCTCTCATTTTTTTATCAAATATCTAAAAGCTGAAGTATTCCACCCCAGCTGCAAATATCTTCTGATCCTTATCTCCGGGGATATTCTTTGCTATATTTTCTCCAGTTCTTTCCGAATGTCCCATCTTTCCGAAAATCCTTCCATCGGGGCTTGTTATTCCTTCAATAGCCTCTATCGAGCCATTTGGATTGAATATCCCGTCATAAGCAGGATTGTCTATGGGATCCACATATTGTGTAGCAATCTGGCCATTTTTTATAAGTTCCGCTGCAGCAGCCCTGCCTGCCACAAATCTGCCTTCGCCATGGGACACTGCTATTGTGTGTATGTCTCCCGCCTTTGACCTGCTGAACCAGGGAGAGAGTGTTGATACCACCTTAGTCCTCACCATGCAGGATACATGTCTTCCAATTTTATTGAAGGTAAGTGTCGGGGAACATTCATCCATATCCCTGATTTCGCCGTATGGCAATAGTCCAAGCTTTATTAGCGCCTGAAAACCGTTGCAAATCCCCAGGACCAATCCATCTCTTTCATTCAGAAGCTTCATTACCGCTTCCTTCACTTCAGGATTCCTAAATACTGTGGCTATGAATTTTCCTGAGCCGTCCGGTTCATCTCCGGCGCTGAAACCTCCAGGCAGTGCAATTATTTGAGTGTTGTTAATTGCTTTTACCATTTCTTTTATAGAAGCTTCGATGTCTGAAGGTTTAATATTCCTGAATACTAATTGCTCCGTGATGCCTCCTGCTTTTTCAAAAGCTTTGGCTGTATCATATTCGCAGTTGGTGCCCGGAAATACCGGTATGAATACTCTCGGTTTGGCAATCTTTACAGAAGATTTGACAATTTCTGCACCTTTATAATATATATTCTGCGGTTTGTCTTCCACTTCCTTCACACTTGTGGGGAATACCTTCTCCAGAGGAGACTTCCAGGCTCTCAAAGCTGATTCAAGCTCTAGTACCATTCCATTAATATTTATCGTTTTAATACTATGAGTATGGCCGACTATCTCATAAGGTAAATCTCCAAATAAGCTGTCCAGGTCATGTGTCGACTCAAGCTCTAGAATAATTGAGCCATAATCCGGGACGAAGAGCTTTTTTTCATCATAGCCCTCCTGGAAAATGAAACCCAACATATTGCCAAAACACATTTTGCTGACTGCTGCTGCTATGCCTCCGAATCTGATAGTTCCTGTAGAAAGCACCAAGCCTTTCCTTATCAGCTCATATACTTTTGAGTTTATTCTATGGAGTTTTTCAAATTCCGGCAAATCCTCAGAATCCCTGTCTGCCCTTAGAAGCACCACTGTACTTCCAGCCTTTTTAAATTCCTGGGATACTATCTTGTCTGCCTCCGCTACATCAACCGCAAAAGCTACTAAGGTAGGAGGCACATTTATGTCTTTAAATGTCCCGGACATACTGTCCTTTCCGCCTATAGCGGGAATTCCAAGCATCATCTGCGCATAAAAGGCACCCAGAAGCGCGCTCATTGGCTTGCCCCATTTCTCCGGGTCTTTGCCAAGCTTCTCGAAGTATTCCTGCAGCGTAAGCCTTGTTTTACTGTAATCTCCACCAAGTGCTGCAATCTTGGCAACCGCCTCCACCACTGCATAAACCGCTCCATGGAAAGGACTCCATTTTGCCAGCTTTGGATTGTAGCCGTAGGTCATTAATGTTGCAGTATTGGTTTCCCCTGAAATCAACGGCAGCTTCATCGCCAGCCCTTCACTCGGGGTCTCCTGATACTTGCCTCCAAAGGGCATTAATATTGTTCCGCTGCCTATTGTACTGTCAAACCTTTCAGCAAGTCCCTTCTGACTGCATATATTGAGATCCCCCAAGCTCTCCAGCCACGTTTCCTTAAGGCTGGTCTCCTGCTTTCCGCTCATATGCAGCTTTTCAAAGAAATTCTCGCTGGATGGTGATTTGACTAGCACCTGTGTACTCTGTCTGACACCGTTGGTATTCAAAAAGTCACGGCTTATATCAACTATTGTCTGTCCCCGCCACTGCATCTTCAGTCTATTATCCGATGTAACCCTTGCCACAACTACTGCCTCAAGATTTTCCCCTGCAGCATAAGCGATGAGCTTCTGTGCATCTTCTGCAGTGACCAAAACTGCCATCCTCTCCTGTGATTCTGATATGGCCAGCTCTGTACCGTCAAGCCCTTCATACTTCTTGGGTACAACATCAAGGTCTATAAAAAGTCCGTCAGCCAGCTCGCCAATCGCAACTGATATGCCGCCTGCTCCGAAATCATTGCACTTTTTTATTAATCTGCTGACCGCGGGATTTCTGAACAGCCTCTGTATTTTTCTTTCAGTGGGTGCATTGCCCTTCTGCACTTCCGCACCGCAGCTCTCTATTGATTCCTCGGTATGCTCCTTTGATGAGCCTGTCGCTCCTCCGCAGCCGTCTCTTCCGGTTCTTCCTCCAAGGAGTATTATTAAGTCACCCTCTATCGGCGCCTTCCTAATTACGCTGCTTTTGGGAGCTGCACCTATAACAGCGCCGATCTCCATTCTTTTTGCGACAAAATCCTCATCATATATTTCTGTAACCTGTCCTGTTGCAAGGCCTATCTGATTGCCATATGAGCTGTAGCCTGCCGCTGCACCTGTTGTAATCTTCCTCTGAGGAAGCTTGCCGGGCAGTGTCTCAGCTACACTTGTTCTTGGGTCAGCGCTTCCTGTCACTCTCATAGCTCCATACACATAGGACCTTCCAGAAAGCGGATCTCTTATGGCTCCACCCAGACATGTGGCTGCTCCGCCAAAAGGCTCTATCTCTGTAGGATGGTTGTGTGTTTCATTCTTGAACATCACAAGCCATTCCTCCTGCTTCCCGTCTATATCTGCATTTACAGTAATACTGCAGGCGTTGATTTCGTCAGAAACCTCCAAGTCCCGGAGAAGTCCCTTCTTTTTCAGCTCCTTCATCCCAATTACTGCTAAATCCATTAGATTAATGTCTCTTTTTGACTCTCCATATACATATTCTCTTGCTTCCAGATATCTTTTCAGAGCCCCTTCAATGGCTTCCGAATATTTACCCTTTTCTATTTCTATGTTTTCAATAGCTGTATGAAAGGTTGTATGGCGGCAATGATCCGACCAGTATGTGTCTATAACTCTTAACTCGGTTATAGTAGGATTTCTTTTTTCTGTTTCCTTGAAGTATTCCTGACAAAACTTCAAATCTTCAAAATTCATTGCAAAACCCATGTTATCCATCAACTTGGCCAGTTCCGTGTCTGTATACCGTATAAATAACCTTACTTCTTTCACATTCTCAGGCATCACCTGTAATGCTTCCAGACTTTCAGGCTTTTCAAGAGCTGCCTCCCTGGATTCAAGTGGATTGATGCAGTAATTCTTTATTTTTTCAAATTCGTTATCAGAAATATTGCCTGAAAGTACGATTAGTTTTGCTGTTCTTACTGTCGGCCTTTCCTTTTGTGTCAATATCTGAAGGCATTGCGCCGCAGAATCAGCTCTCTGGTCATATTGTCCCGGAAGGTACTCTATTGCGAACAATCTATCATTATTATCAATATCAATATTTTCATCAAAGGAATTATCTACGGCTGGCTCTGAAAAAATAGTGTTTTTTGCTGACGTGTATTCCATATCGGTGATTCCTGAAGTGTCATAACGGTTGATTATTCTAAGATTTGCAAGGCTCTTTATCCCAAGGTTTTCTCTAATATTACTGAGCAGGTCCTTTGCAGAAATGGCATAATCACTTTTTTTCTCAACATATATCCTTTTCACATTGCCGTACATCAAATTTCACCTCACTTATACTAATATCTCTTTAATGTTCCGCACTTATTCCTTTTCACATTCTGTTTGCCACTTTACAATTAGATTTTAGCATAGTAAAATTAATAAAAATAATTAATATTATTAATACTAATGATAAGGAGGACTTATATATGGATATAAACTTTGAACTCTATAAGGTTTTCTATTATGTATCAAAATCTCTTAGCTTTTCAGAGGCATCAGAAGAGCTTTTTATCACACAATCAGCAGTGAGCCAGTCTATAAAGCTTCTAGAGGAAAAGCTCAAATGCCAGCTCTTTTTCAGGAGCACCAAGAGAGTCAAGCACACCAGAGAAGGAGCTGTTCTTTTTGAAAATATTGAGCAGGCCTTTAATTTCATAAAGTCCGGTGAAAGAACCCTAGAGGAAATGAACTCCCTGGGTCAGGGTGAAATCAGGATAGGTGCCAGCGATACTATCTGCAAGTACTATCTTATGCCTTATATTAAGAGCTTCAACCATGCTTATCCTAATATAAAGATTCACCTTACAAACAGGACATCGCCCAAGTGCATTGAGCTTCTGAGAAAAGGCAGCGTAGACTTAAGCGTGATAAACATTCCGGATAAATGCAGCTATAGCAAAATCTTAGTAAAAAGCACCAGAAGTGTAAGGGATGTATTTATTGCCAATGACAATTTCAAGGAATTAAAGGGTCGAAAAGTATCATTAAAGGAATTGGAAAAATACCCCCTTCTTGTATTGGAAAAGAATACTACAACCAGAGAATTTTTTGATAACCTGATGGAGAAACATGAAGTATCCATAAAACCGGAAATTGAGCTTGGCAGTGTGGATATACTAATGGAAATGGCCAAAATAGGACTTGGAATAGCCTTTGTGCCTGATGAATGTGTAAATAAGGAGCTATCAAAGGATGAAGTATTCGTGCTGGACATAAAAGAAGAAATCCCCGATAGAAATCTGGGATTCCTTATACATTCAAATATACCGCTGCCCCTTGCAGCGTCAAAATTTGTGGAGCTGCTGGAAGTTAAGAACTAGTCCTCCAGCTCCACATAGATTCTCTTATTGATTTTACCCTTGCTCTTATGATCTACAATTCTCATGACTCCAACTTCTCTGGTATTAGCCACGTGTGTGCCGCCATCAGCTTGTAAATCCAGCCCGCTGATTTCTACAGTCCTTATATGGCTGATTCCTTCAGGCAGAAGGTTTATTTTTGTGCGTATCAGGTCAGGTATATGGAAGGCGTCTTCCCTGGGCAGTATCTTAACCAGCACATCCCTTGCAGCTTTCACTTCCTGGTTCACCTTTTCCTCTATCTCTTTAATAAGGCTTGCCTCAAGACTTTCAAACTCGAAGTCCATCCTGCCGGCCAAAGGTTCCATATTCCCGCCTGTGACCTGGGCGTTATAATCTCTCCAGACCACCCCGCATAAAATATGCATAGCAGTATGAGTACGCATAAGCTTGAATCTGTATTCCCAATCCAACTGTCCTTTTACTTCAGTACCGGCAGCAGGAAGCTTGCCTTCTATGCAGTGCAGGATTCGGCCCTCCTGCTTCTTCACCTTGCTGACTCTATAGGTTTTGCTGCCTGAGTAAAGGTAGCCTGTGTCATTAAGCTGCCCCCCTCCCCCAGGGTAAAAGGCCGTCCTGTCCAGGATCACAGCATTCTCCTCATTGTCGGTCTCAACTACTTCTGCATCGAATTCCTTGAGATAGCTGTCTGTCTGAAATAGAAGTTCAGTCATTTCGAATCCCTCCATCATTGGTATTATTTCTGGTTCGAGGTACGTGGTCCGAGGCTCGAGGGGAACGGGTAACACTGAAAACACTGAATTCCACGGAATACACGGCGGTATTTAATAAACTAAATTTGTTTATGTAAATTTATAGCTATACAACTCTCTAAGCTCGCCCTTCAGCAGGTATTGCACATTTTTCAGCTCTGTTACATCCTTTGCGCCCAAGAGCAGCATCATTACCTTAATTCCGTTTATAAGCTCCTCCATATACTTCTCTGCGGCTTCATAGCCCTTTTCAATCAGTATTCGCAGTACTGCTCCTCCTAAAGCCACCATGTCTGCATCCATGCAAAGAGCTTTAATTATCTCCTCAGACTTTGAGATACCTCCAGAGCAAATCACAAACAAATCACTATTGGCTTTTCTGCACTCCAGAAGACTAAGTGCTGTAGGTATTCCCCAGTTCTCCATCAAAGAGCAGTCTCTCTCTATATTACGCGAGCTCTCGATGTTCACAAAATTAGTCCCTCCCCTGCCGCTTATGTCTATATACTTTACCCCTGCAGCATAAAGCTTCCCGGCAGTTTCAAAGGACATTCCGAAGCCAGTTTCTTTAACTATAACTGGAACCTCGGACAGCGCCGCTATTTGCTTTATATTATCCAATGCACCTCTGAAGCTGCGATCACCTTCAGTCATGCACATCTCCTGCACAACATTCAAGTGAAGCTGTACAGCATCGGCCTCAATCATGTCTATTGCTTTATAGGTATCCTCAATACTTAGATTTGCACTTAGGTTTGCAATTACAATTCCATCCCTGTTTATCTCTCTAACCTTCTTAAAGGTATCAGCCGCTTCGGAATTGTCAAAAGCTATAGTCTGGGAACCCACTGCAATCGGGATGTTAAATTTCACTGCAAGGCGTGCCAGCTTCCTGTTAATCTCACCGGAGTACTCCGTTCCCCCGGTCATTGCATTTATCATCAGTGGACTATCGATGTATTTGTTCAGGAATACATATTCTGTGCTAATTTCCTCGAAATCAACATTGGGAAGCGAGTTATTCTGCAGTACTACATCTTCAAAACCATTGTTTCCGGTCGGGTTATTTGAAAGGAAATACTTCAGGTGTTCATTCTTACGCTTCTCACGGATCTTTTCCATGTTGTCCATTCTGCACCACCCCCTATAAATGCTAATATTTACCTTTACTACTTTAGTTATACATATTTTATTATAGGTTTATGCATATGGCAAGAATTATTAGAGGTAGTGGAGTTTAAAAGAGCAAGTGGTTTCACCACTTGCTCTTTTACTTCTTATCTTATATTTTTCATATCTCGATCTACCAATAGTGCTACAGCTTGAATTTGCTGATTATTCCTTCCAAGCTGACTACTATGGAGCTTAATTCATCTGAGGTACCAGATATGTCCTCCATTGCTGTCGTCTGATTCTCCAAGGAAGCGGAAACCTCCTCTGAAGCTGCTGCAGTAGTCTGGCAAATGGATGATATCTCCTCTATCAAGCTGACCACAGAATTCTTATTTTGATCGATTTTATCTATGCTGTCAGCCAGACTGCTTATCTGCTCAACAGTATTCTTAATTGCCTGTCCTATGATGCCAAAGGAAGTGCTCACATGCTCCAAGGCCTTGTTCGACTCATTGATGGTTGCTGTAGTATTGTCAGTTCCTTCCTTAGCAATGTCTATGTCCGCTTGTAGTGTATTGATTATCTCTTCTATCTCCTTGGCTGATTTCGAGGTTTGCTCTGCAAGCTTTCGCACCTCATCAGCAACTACGGCAAAGCCTCTGCCTTGCTCTCCGGCTCTCGCAGCTTCTATCGCTGCATTGAGCGCAAGCATGTTCGTTTGCTCTGCAATTCCCTTGATCACATTGATAATTCGGCTTATGCTTTCTGACTTCTCAGATAACTGATTTACACTTACCGCAATTGTAGCTGCGGCTTTATTATTCTCCTCAAAGCTCTGTTCCAATATCTGTATCGAGCCTTCTGCATTTTCCCGTGCTGTATCTGTTTTGTAAATATTCTCTTTCACTGAACTGGTACTTGCAACGGAGCTCTCAATTTCAGCGGCCAGCGACCCAAGCTCCAGGGAACCTGTCTGCGATACTTGTGCCTGAGTGGAAGCCCCTTGTGCCATATCTTCAGCTGCTTTCGCCACCTCATTTATGGACTCTGAAGCCAAACCTGAAGAAGAGACAATTGTCTTCGTAAACTCCGAGGTCTTAGCTGCATTGCTTTTTATATCCTCTATCATTTCTCTCAGACTCTTTCTCATGTCTATAACAGCCCTTGCCATTGCACCTGTCTCATCTTTATTCTTAAGCAGCTTGTCATAATTTCCTTCACTGGTCAAATCAAAGTCGGCTGTCTTGTTTATCAATTTAGTAATCTGCGAAATAGGCTTTGAAATCATGCTTCCTACAAATAACGCAATTATAATGGCCGCTATTACACCAATACCTATCAACTCAACAGTAATGACAGTCAGCTTATTTATATCTCTTAGCACCTGGTCTTTGGGTACATCGATTGTCATTATGTATCCATTGGATAAGTGAGTATAACCAAATATTTTCTTTATCCCTTGGTATGTGTATTCAGTCATACCAAGCTTATCCTTGGCTATCTCATCAGTCAAGAACTTTAAAGCTCCATTTTCCTCTGTTGCCAGGTTGCTGGTCTCCTGCCCGCTAGCCTGCTCACTGGCCTGCGTTACTGCATCAGCGCTCTGCCGTCCGGCAGCTGCACCAGCATCCTCCCCCTGTTTGAAGGAAGGACGTATCAGAAAGTTATATTCTTTATCCAGCAATGCAAGCTGTCCTGTATCGTATACCGTAGTTTTGTTTATAATGCTAGAGATTTTATTAAAATTGATATCCATTCCCGCAACCCCGATAAGAGTCTTATCTGAGTATATTGGTACCACATAGGAAATCATCATAATCTTCAATTCAGGGTCTTCATAGGGCTTAATCCACACAGGCCTGCCTGCTTTTATAGGCTCATAGTACCAACCAAAGTCTGCATTGTCTGGAGTAAATTCACTGACAGTTCCTAATTCTTGTTTTTCAAATACGCCGCTGCTCTTAACATCAGCAAACCAGGCGCCATACAAGTTATCTGTCAACTCAGGATTAATGTATACATATGATCCCATGCCTCCATTAGCTGATTCCCCAAAGTTTCTAGTAATTTCCTCAAGTTCTGTCTGATGCTCTTTCATATAGTTAGGGTTGGTCTTCAGGCTTTCCAGGTCAAGCATTGCTTTTGCAGCGGTAGCCAATCCACTAACGGAGGATTCCAACTCCCCATAAATCACATTTAGCTCATTCGCCTTACTTTCAGCCATCAGCAGAAGCTTATCCTTAGCTTCAGCTTCTATGAATCCGCTGCTGCTTGAGATGCATATGCCGCCTACCAGCGCTGAGATTGCAATACAGCAAACAACAATTGCAGAAACAATTTTACGTCCAATCCTATTGCCGCTCATTCCCTTGTTTTTCACTTGTCATCCCCCCCTAATAATAAAAATTTATATGAGCCCGTATTCATTATTACATAAAAAAAACACTTAAAAATTTCAAGCCCTCGGGTAAAAAGTCCGACGAATTAATTAAGTGATTCCAATAGTATAATGTGTGCAAAGTTTTTTGTTAAATAGATAACTATATTCAATACTATTTTAACTGTAATATCCAATAATATCAATAATTATTTCACAAATTCCTGCATTATATTACATTATTTGCATAAAAATAACAGCAACTGGAATACTGTTGTATTACAGTTGCTGTTATACTAAGAATTTACTCCCACTCTATCGTTGCAGGAGGTTTTGAGGTTATATCATACACTATCCTGTTGACATGCTCCACTTCATTTACTATCCTGTTTGAAATCTTCTCAAGCACATCGTAGGGTATCCTCGCCCAATCTGCTGTCATTGCATCAGAGCTTGTGACAGCACGGACTGCCACTGTATGGGAATATGTGCGTTCATCTCCCATTACGCCAACAGTTGTGATGTTGGGGAGGCGGTGAAATAGTGTAGGTTTTGATTTTTAAGTAAGTGACGGTTTTGATGTGTCAACTTGTTAAGTCTCATTATATCTATTTTGTAGACTGAAGACAATCTAACCTCTGTAAAAATGTTCTTTATTAGCAGTTACAAGTGTTTAGCCATCAGCTTTTATGTTTTGTGTTTTCTACGCCCATTGCAAATAGCCACTTCCCAAGCCTATATTCACAGATAAAATCATTCTTTTATTAAATCAGATTACCTCTAGCAGGCAATTCAAAACTTTTTTACTAGATTATTTTCTATAGAATACGTAATTCAGAAACTTGCATGTCAGATACATTATTTTAAGTTTCTTTCGAGAAACTTACCCCTTTCAGTTTCTCTATACTCCTATTAACGAATACCATAATTCATGCTTTCCCACTTTAAGTTCAAACCAGAATACACGATTAGAATAAGTATTCTATCTATGCTTTTTCAAATTACATAACCAAACAAATAACCAATATGTTTCATCTGGCTGCTTAGTAATCTTGATAGAAAATTCACCATGCTTTTTCGTTCCATCAATATAATAAGTGCCACTTTCATCTTCTCTCAATGTTACTGGTAAACTTGAGCTATTGACCATTCCTAAATCATAAAAACTTGCTATTTCGTGTTCTATTGTTGAATAACTTAGGTTGTCTATTTTTTTGCTAAGATTCTCCATACAGATACCCCCTGATACAAAGAAAATATAATATTATTTACTACTATTCTTTAATTGTTCTAGTTCACTATAGATATTTTCAGACATCGTTTTAGTATCGTACATATAGTCATTAACTTCAGTTGTTATTTCCTCTACATTTGGCACAATATCTCGCCAATTAGTTTCAGCATCACTAAATTCTTCTACAAAACTATATAAATCTTCTACACGACTACTAAAATCAGCCATTCTAATATCTAGGTCAAAGGATTCATCATAAATTTGTTTTATACTAGATTCATAATTACTAATTGTTAAGTTTTGTTCGTTAATTTGCGTTTTTAAGTTACTATTCTCCATAAAGAGATAGCCTGCTACTATTGCTAATACGATTGTGATTATATAAATGCCCTTATTTTTCATACTGATCACCTCAAAATGTGAAATACATGGTTGTATACCTATAAGGCGGTTTATTTATTCATTTGCAATAATTTTAATTGTATTTGTTTTATAATCTGCTTTAGCTAATACTTCATTTAAGACTAAACCACCAAAAGCATTTTTACCTCTGAATTTCATATATACTGTAATTCCATCTCCATCATCTTTATACCTTGTTTCAACATGTTCAAAACTCTTTGGGTCATTCATATTATCTTTAATTAATTTCACTAAATCTTTATGACTGCCATCCCATGCACTAAATTGTCCTTCTATCCATGCTTGATAATTTAGTTTTTCTTGTTCTTCTGGAGATAATGTTGGAGTTGGTTCAGGAGTTGGAGTTGGAGTTGGAGTTGGTGTTACTTCTACAGTCTTTTCTTCAACCTTTGTTGAATTCGTGTTTTGAGCAGTATTACCTTCATTACTGCTTGACGAACCTAAAAATCCAATTACTAAGAAGAAACATATTACTCCTGCTAAGATACCTAATGAAGTTTTCTGAGTCTTTCTTTTCACCAAAATCCCGACCATGATATACGGTACAAGAAGCCACCCTAAAATCTTTTTTACCACTTAGCATCTCTCCTTTGATTATCTATTTAAAACTGACCTATTAAATTGCATATATCTACTCTTTATATTCGACATTTTTATATGTATACCTTCTAAAATTTTCCATTGATTATCAAATAAAAAGTTCATTTCATAAGTCTTATGACCTAAAAAACGAACTATCTGTAGCGCAGATATACTAATCACAATATAGTTGCTTCTCCATCTTTTTGAAACCCTCAAAAATACCTCTATCACCAATTCTTGCCATCAATAACTTATCTCCAAAATCTTTCAACCGCTCGATATATGAATCACGCATTTCATCTATTACCCCTGATTCAAGTATTTTCTTATATTGCTCATACTTTTGTAGCTTTAATTCCAATTTGGTTTTATCATCTATTGTATATACTGATGGGTATTTAAGATAATATTCTTTATAAAATTCAACAAACTGTTTAGCTTTATCATCAGAGATTTTATCATACAAAAACATTAATTGATTCATAACATAATCATTATTCTTTCCAATGTTGCCAAACATGCGTCCTAGAATATCACACAAATAATCCGTATCTATCAAATGCAAAACTAGAAGAAACTCACTCAAGTTTGATATTGGATAGGTTGATTGAATATACTCATAAAAAAGTATATTAGAATCAAATTCTTCCTTACATTTGCAATCATAATCTACATCATTAAGGTCACCTTGTTTATAACGCTTTCTTTTTATTTCTTCAGCTTCTCTCCAGTCTTGTTCCTCTATTGACTTTTGTACTTGCCCATTTAGAACTAAAATATCAAATAAATCAACATTAAAAAATTTAGCCATTAAAACTAAATAATCAATAGATGGTCTTGCTTTATTATTACACCAATTTTCCACAGTTCGTTTAGTTACGCACATCGCTTCTGCGAAAGTCTTATGAGAAATATGTTGTGCTAATAAAGCTCGTATATTATCTGAAGTAGCTTCCCAATTTACTGCAAAGTAGTCATGCACATTTATCATTTAATCATCCTCCTTTGCTTAAAAGAATACCATCAGCAATTTGTATAAGCAAGGTAATTGAATTTCCTTTGAAGTATAATAATTTTTATATGTTTATATTCATACCCATTGCCCCCCAACGCTTACGCATGTATGTACCAAAATAAAAGTCCATCTCATAAGCCTATTCGACCTAAAAAATGAACCCTGCGTGGGAATAGTTGTGCTACCCCCTTTATCAAGCTTTATAAGTGTAAAGTACCTGAGAAGTACCCCTATTATGTCTTCATATTAAGTTAAAGTTATCGAGAAAATCTAATTGTCTAAATAATTTGCACCCCTGTTTATCCCATAGATGATTCAAATCGTAGCTTGTATCAGGATATGTATCTTCTTTTCCAATTTTAGAGTTACCCTCTCGAATCTGTATATCACTTGCCGTATTCCTATGTAGAAACTTATTCAGTGTCTCATGAAATATAGATTTAATCCATTCACTACTATAATATCCATCATCAACGATATTCACTTTATTAGTCCTCAACACATCTAAAATATCACTTGCCGAGTAATCTTTAGAAACAAGTTTTTGGTACAGATTCTGCTCCTTCATTTTTACTACTACCAATAACGCATAAAGTATCCCATTAGAAAGTAGGAATGTTTCTTTATAGTTTTCTTCACTATCATATAGTGGCGTTGTAGGTAAAAGAATATTTAAGTAGTAAAATAATTTATCTAAGTCACGTAAACTAAAGTCATAAATCCTAACATATTCATCTAAAAAGAACCAAAACCATTTAGATTTTTTATTGTTTTCTAACCCAATTCTTTGTATCAACATCTCAGCATATTTCTTCTTATCAGGTAATGGTAACATGTAATCTATGTCAATAAATCTACGCAGATAACCTAAAGAATCCATGCCATTGCCGTACATGGTAGAAATTGAGTGAGATAACTGGCTCTTATCAAGCGATAAGACAAAAATGTAATTATCAATATTAAATAGATGCTTAATCCTTTCTAATGTCTCTACTGCAAATGAAGGTCTACACCTATCTAGCTCATCAATGAAAATAACTATTTTCTTTCCTTGCTCCTTTTGAAATTCTGTAAGTGCATTGCAAAACTCCTCTTTCGCCTTTTTTTCTTCTCTTAACTTTCTAAATTCTAGTTCACCAAAAGAACCCACAAGTTCAGTCAATTGAGACTCATTATATTCTCCAAATTCTACATCTTTTAAGTCTAATATGCCATGAGTTAAAATTTTTAGTGCAGTAGGAATTGCTTTTTTTAATAAGGGTTTACTAAATGTCTTTATCCTCTCGAAACCGCTACTTTCCTTTTTATTAAAATATTCTTCAAAAATACCCAAAATTGCAAGCAATGGGTCATTAAAGTCATCGTTATCCCAAGCATTATAGTATAATGATATAAAGTTATCATTACTATCCAAACTGCATTTCCACATCTTAACAAATGTAGTCTTACCTGTTCCCCATGCGGAATCGATACTTAGGACTATACTACCACTAGCTTTCTCAATGATTTTTGTAAGGTTATCTGCTATAACTTTTCTGTCTAGAATATCATTTTTAAAAGGTTCACTCGGTTCAATTTCAATAGTATTATTTGAAAACATATATATCCTCCTCATTCAAGAAATATAAAAAAAGTTCCTTTAATAATAATTCTATATTACCTAAATTTATCCTTTAATTGCCAAATAAAAAGCAGGTCATTAAGAAACCTGCTCTAGTTCAATAAAAATTACCCTTTTTTCATTAATTCAGTTCTTATAAAGTTGGAAGGTAGATTACAGAAACACTAGATAACCCCAAGTATGCTTCTAAACTCTACCTCAAGTTTCTTTTTTAGTTGTGGAAGATTATAATTTAACATAAATTCAATTTGCTTAATTGATTCCTCATCAAATGGCGGTAATCCGGCATTTGTTCTATGTGAATAATCAGGAATACCTGTTAATAAATAAACTGTTTCAATATCATCAATTATCTTACATATATCTTCATTAAAAACAATTTTATTTTCTTCTGCATATTGTAGCAAATCAACTTGAATACGTACTGCATCTTTTATCATATCAATAGCTTTCGGTGACAATTTTTTTAATTCATTAATAAAAGTTCTACACATACCCTCAGTTTTAACTATTTTTTTATAAAGTTCTTTAATAATAAATGCCCTATCTTCGTGCAATCTTGAAAACTTTATTTCATTTTGCTTAGTTTGTATTAAGAGCTCAGCTTTATATTTCTCAACTTCTTTTTCCATACTTATTTTAAAACTCTCAATATTCCTGTCTAAAACCTGAATAATTATTTTGTTTGCTAAGTAACCTATAAGAAATGCAACTGAGACTCCTGCAAAAGAATACTTTAATATTTCTTGAAGATATTCCAATAATATCACTTCCTTCTATTTCCATGTTAGCAAACATAAAAACGAAAAGCAATATCGTTAGCGATATTAGCAAAGCTGGCGACCGTTGCGCCAGTGTCATTCTATTTTTTATCGGTTATTCATAATTTTCCCAGTGTGTAGGGACGGAAGTGCTATGTCCTATATATCTAAACCCAAATGCACAAAAACTGGTAAGTACCGCCCCCATCCATATTAAAAAGAGAAGGGATTAAATACCCTTCTCCTCTTCATATTGCTTCTTATATCTATAAAATGTCGGCTTCGTCAATCCTAATTGCTTCATACATTCAAAAGGCTTCAACTCTTTTGATATTACTTTGTTATATTCTTTTTCAAAGGTTTTATAATCTATTGCTTTTGGTCTACCATATTTCTCCCATTCTCCACGCTCTTTCATTGCCTGTATACCTTCAGTTTGTCGCTTTTCTCTTTTTTGCATTTCTGCATGTGCAAATGTAGCATACATTTCAATCAACATATTGTTAATAGCCTCCATTATCATTGTTCCTGTACAATCTTCCATCTTAGTATAATCAACTAATGTTGTTGGTATTTCTATTATCATTGCTCTACTCCTAATGACTTATGCTGACATACAAAAGGCGGTTTCGAATGCCTAAAAAACAGGCGAAATTCAAAACCACCTTGACTACTTATTTTTACTTTTAAAAATCAAAAACCCAGTATTTCCAACCCCTAAACCCTACTCCCACTCAATCGTTGCCGGTGGTTTGGAGGTTATATCGTAAACTATTCTATTTACGTGCTCCACTTCATTTACTATCCTGTTTGAAATCTTCTCAAGCACGTCATAAGGTATCCTCGCCCAGTCTGCCGTCATTGCGTCAGAGCTTGTAACCGCACGTATTGCCACTGTATGGGAATATGTACGTTCATCACCCATTACGCCAACTGTTGTGATGTTTGGGAGGGCTGTGAAGTATTGCCATATGCTTCTTTCCAGTCCTGCTTTTTTAATCTCTTCTCTGAGAATCGCATCGCTTTCCTTTACTATATGGAGCTTTTCCTTTGTGATTTCACCCAGTACTCTTATTCCAAGACCAGGCCCAGGGAAGGGCTGTCTCCATACCAAATCCTCAGGTATTCCAAGCTCAAGGCCTACCAGCCTTACCTCATCCTTAAAGAGAGTGTTCAAAGGCTCTATTAGTTTGAACTGCATGTCTTCCGGAAGTCCACCCACATTATGGTGGGACTTTATTGTTG
Source organism: Clostridia bacterium (assembly GCA_035628995.1). NCBI lineage: Bacteria > Bacillati > Bacillota > Clostridia > Clostridia bacterium. The sequence continues at coordinate 166,241 of DASPIR010000034.1, forward strand.
CGGCTGTTTTGGTTCCGCTCTCTATGATATCAGGGTATATTGTTCCTTGAACCAGGAAATCAATATCCCCAAGCCTGTTAGCCTCTGCTTCGAAAACCCTGATAAACTCCTCGCCAATTATCTTTCTCTTACGCTCAGGATCGGAAACACCTTCAAGTTTGCCAAGGAATCTATCCTGTGCATTCACTCTGATAAGGTTCATGTCAAAGCGTTTCCTGAATATTTCCTCCACTTGGTCTCCTTCATTCTTTCGGAGCAATCCATGGTCTACGAATATGCAGGTCAGCTGGTCGCCTATCGCCTTATGCACCAATACAGCCGCGACAGAAGAATCCACTCCGCCGCTCAATGCACAGATAACCTTCTTGCCGCCTGCCAGCGCTTTTATCTGGGCTACTTTCTCTTCAATGAAATTCCCCATTGTCCAATCCCCAGACAGTTCACATACGCCATACAGGAAGTTTTTCAATATCTGCTTTCCATATTGTGTGTGCTCCACCTCAGGATGAAACTGAACTCCATAAAGCTTTTTTGCTTTATTGCCCATGGCCGCTACCGGACATGTCTCTGTAGTTCCTGTAATATCAAAACCAGCTGGAGGTGTATCTACAAAACAGGTGTGGCTCATCCAGCAGACACTGTCCTGCGACACTTCCTTGAATAATGCATCCTCTTTCAAGTTCACTTGTGTCTTGCCGTATTCCCGCTTTTCAGCTCTTGCTACTTTTCCGCCCATCATATGTGCCATCAACTGCGCTCCATAGCAGATGCCTAGAACAGGCACTCCCAGTTCAAACAGCCCCGGATCGCACTTAGGGGATCCTTCATCATATACGCTTGCTGGCCCTCCGGTGAATATTATACCCTTGGGGCTCTTCCTTTTTATTTCATCCAGGCTTATATCATAGGGCACTACCTCGCAGTATACATTAACTTCTCTTACCCTGCGGGCTATAAGCTGATTGTATTGACCCCCGAAGTCCAGTATCAATACCAATTCCTTGTTCGCCATTTTACACTCTCCATTCAATTGCTTGTTAATTAGTTCGTACAGAGGAACGCATGCAATGCGTTCCCTACAGGCTATAGTTAGGCGATTCCTTTGTTATGCTTACATCGTGGGGGTGGCTTTCCCTCAGACCTGCTGCCGTAATACGCATAAATTGGGTATCTTTTCTGAGCTGCTCAATACTTCCTGCTCCACAGTAGCCCATGCCGGAGCGCAGACCTCCAACCAGTTGATATATAGTCTCAGCCAAGGGTCCTTTATATGGCACCCTGCCTTCAACTCCCTCCGGTACAAGCTTCTTTGCATCCTCCTGGAAGTACCTGTCCCTACTGCCGCATGCCATGGCACCCAAAGAACCCATTCCTCTGTATACCTTGAAGCTTCTGCCCTGATATATTTCCATCTCTCCAGGGCTTTCCTCAGTTCCTGCAAAAAGACTGCCAAGCATTACTACGCTTGCCCCGGCAGCGATTGCCTTTACCACATCTCCGCTGTACTTTACCCCACCGTCAGCTATTATCGGTATACCATGTTTTTCAGCTTCCTCAGCGCAGTCGTATACTGCCGTAATCTGTGGTACGCCTACGCCCGTTACTACCCTTGTGGTACATATAGATCCCGGTCCTATTCCAACCTTTATAGCATCAGCACCCGCCTCGATAAGCTCCCTTGTTGCTCCGGCCGTAGCCACATTTCCGGCAATTAGCTGCAAGCCCGGGAAGCGGCTTTTTATTTTCTTCACTGCCTCTGTGACACCCTTTGAGTGCCCATGAGCTGTGTCAACTACTACTACATCCACTTTCGAAGCCGCCAAGGCTTCAACTCTCTCAATCATGTCATTTGTTACGCCAATTGCAGCGCCCACAAGCAGCCTTCCCCCCTGATCCTTTGCTGAACTTGGATATTGTATGGCTTTCTCAATATCCTTTATTGTAATAAGTCCCTTAAGGTATCCCTTGTCATCAACAAGAGGCAGCTTTTCTATTTTGTGTTTTTTTAGTATCTGCTCCGCCTGCATAAGGTTGGTACCTACCGATGCAGTAATAAGGTTTTCCTTGGTCATTACCTCGGATATTTTCCTGGAAAACTCAGTTTCAAATCGCAGATCTCTATTTGTAAGAATTCCTATCAGTTTGCCTTTTTCATCGGTTATTGGAACACCAGAAATCCTGTATCTTTCCATTAGCTCCATTGCATCTGCTATAATATGATCCGGAGACAGATGAAAGGGGTCTACGATAACTCCATGCTCCGACCTTTTGACCTTATCAACCTCCATGGCTTGCTTCTCTATGGACATGTTCTTATGTATTATGCCTATACCGCCTTCTCTTGCTATTGCGATGGCAAGCTTGGATTCTGTGACAGTATCCATCCCTGCCGACATCAGCGGTATGTTGAGCTTTATTTTCCTGGTAAGATATGTCGAGGTGTCCGTATTTTTCGGAAGAATCTCTGACTTCGCAGGAACCAGAAGTACATCATCAAAGGTCAGACCCTCTTTTAAAAACTTTTCCATTGGGCGACTACACACTCCTTCTTAAATTAATTTATATCTCAAATATTTATCTGTGAAAATACAAAGCCGGCAACAGTGAAAATTGCCGGACAACAAATTTCACTCATAGTAACATGATTAATGGTCATGTCGTAGAGACTTTCAGGCCATATCCCTGAAAATATATGAGTAGCATACAGGTAATAAATTTTTGGTATTTTAAATAGTATATTTAAAGCGACAGCCTTTGTCAAATGGTTTATAAATTTGCAGAATTTACTGTAAGTTTATCTCTTACCTTGCTTATTGCCTCATTATATATATCAGCAATAGGCCTCCCGTACTGCAGGGATGCGGCTTTGCAATCCTCGTATTCTGGAGAGTACTTTAGAATCACTCCCCCCAACTTACCTACCTTGCACCGTATAATGCCGAATTCAGTATCAGCTTCGACTGTCTCCCTGTCAAGTATGCTCCGCTCCATATCCGACATGCGTACACCAAAGGTGCTGGTATGCTTCAATATGGCTTCGGCAATTCCTTCTTTTTTGTCTGGTTGGCATAAAACAGTGAGCTTTGTACCCGGTCTGTTCTTTTTCATGAATACAGGGGTAAAAAACACATCAAGGGCACCCTGGTCAAATAGCATTTCTACTGCGCTGCCTAGCTGTTCAGCTGTCATATCGTCAATATTTGTCTCTATCTCTACGATTCTATCTGAAATTTTTTTTTTGGAACTAAAAAGCATCACCCTCAGTACATTGGGAATTTCATAAGTCTTCTTGCCTAAGCCATAGCCTATTTTTTCTACTTCAAGCTCTCCTACCATTCCAAACCCATCTGCAAGGCCCTTTGCTATTGCTGCTCCAGTTGGTGTAACCAGCTCAAAATTGATATCAGTATAATACACTGGAACATTCTTTAAAATCTCCAGTGTTGCAGGAGCCGGAAGCGGAAAAACCCCATGCTGGCATTTTACAAAGCCTTTAGACAAGGGCAGACTGGAAAACACTATCCTATCCACATTCAGATTGTCGATGCATATTGCAGTACCTATGATATCCACTATCGAATCTACTGCGCCCACCTCGTGGAAATGCACTTCACCAGCCGGTTTTCCATGTATCTTCCCCTCAGCCTCGGCAACCAGTCTGAACATATCCGTACTAAGCTTCCTTACCCTCTCGCCAAGCTCACTGTCATTGATTATTCTCTCTATATCACCCATGTTTCTATGCACATGCTCAGTATTTTGCTTGTGCTCATGAGTGTGCGGATGCTCATGGTGATGGTGTTCGTGATTATGCTCATCATGATTATGATGTTCATTTTCCTCCTCATGATGTTCTTCAAGTATTACAGAAAAGTCCGTACCGGATATGCCATTCTTCAGCTTCTTTTCTATCTTTAACTCATAGCCTTCCACTTTAAGCTGGTTCAGCCCATCCAATAGCGCCTTCTCATCTGCTCCTATATCCAACAGTGCACCTACTGTCATATCTCCGCTTATTCCTGAAAAGCAGTCAAAATATAAAGTTCTCATCGTTTACCTCCATTTACTCCATTTATCATACTAGCAAGATAACCTGCTCCAAAACCATTATCAATATTTACTACCCCAATCCCGCTGGCACAGCTGTTTAACATTGTCAGAAGGGCAGACAACCCTCCAAAATTAGCGCCGTAACCGACACTGGTGGGAACTGCAACGACAGGGCAGCTTGAAAGCCCGCCTACCACACTGGCAAGGGCACCTTCCATACCTGCCACAGCTATTATGACATTTGCCTCCAAAAGCTTGTCAGTATTCATTAGAAGCCTATGTATTCCCGCAACACCTACATCATAAAGTCTATCCACAGTATTTCCGAAGAATTCAGCTGTGATCGCTGCTTCTTCAGCGACAGGAATATCTGAAGTACCACCTGTAGCAATGAGAATCACACCTTGTGACTTCTTTATCTCACTTCTTACTACAGTTATGCACCTTGCCCTCTCATGGTATACAGCATCAGATATTCTGGATTTTACTTCCTTAAAGGTGTCAACATCCGCTCTTGTGCCCAATACATTGCTATTATATTGAAGCATCTTCTCAAATATAATGGCAGTCTGCTCCGGAGTCTTGCCAGCACAGTAAATGACTTCACCCTGTCCTTTTCGGAGCTTTCTGTGATTGTCAATCTTAACAAAATCGAAATCTTCATAAGGCAGCTTGCGCAGTGCTTCAATGGCTTTCTCCACATCCACGGCTCCGCTTTTCACATTATTCAATAGTTCAGCCAGATATTTCTCATCCATGATATTCCTCCAAATTACTACTATGTAGCTTTCAAATTTCTTAGAAGGCTCTCAGAACCTTGATATAGAATACTATTACTATAAGTCCTGCAAAAAAGACCTTTACTATACTTCCAAGAAGGTAGCCAATGAACATGGCAAAGCCGGAAGTAAAGGATTCTTTCATTTGCTTGCCGAAATAAAGCTCTCCCAATATCACACCAGCAAGCTGGCCGATTATCAGACCGGGAATGCTAAAAACCACAAGCCCCAGTATCCCGCCAAGAACACCACCAATGAGTCCTTGCTTGGATGCACCATACTTCTTAGCTGTCAGAACTCCCCCAATGTAATCCACCGCTGAAGATATTGCAGTCAGAACTGCGAAGAATATAAGATTCCCAATGGTTATAACCTGAAAGCCGGTACTCCATGCATAAATCAATGCTCCCACAAACACCAGGACAACACCGGGAAGTACTGGTAGAAAAACTCCCACAAGCCCAGTAAGCATTATCGCTGTACTTAGGATTAAAAATAGTAGATTCAAGAGTTTCACCTGCAATTTCCATATTATCGAAATTCTAGAGCCTTATTTTATTTATACTATACCATAATGACTATGGAATAATACATAGGTTTGTTACATCCTGCCAACCCACATGAAAAAAGCAAGAATTGCTCTTGCTTCTCAATATTTCAGCTCAACTTATTTCCGTTTATATCTAGCACTCTCGTTAAAAAATGTAATGTCCGCATACCCCGCATAAATCCGGCCTGAGTGCTTCACCCCGCTAGGAATGAGGTATCTGTCACCCTTCTTATATACCTTTCGCACACCATCAATCACTAATTCAATCTTACCTTCCAGAACAACCGCCCACTGACCTTCGTGTGAATGCTCAGGCAAGTCAATATCCCTATCAAATTCCATAAAAAGAATCTGATGGTTATCACTTTGGGATAAATATGCTGTCGCACCTTCGAAGGGAAGATCTGCCTTCCCTAAATCAAGTATTGGACCAGAAAAGATATTATCCATACAACTCACTCCTATACAAATAATCGAGTCCACTTATGTATATAAAAAGGCTAATTTTCAATTAGCCTCTGCAAATCATCTATATGCTTTTTTTCTTACCGCCTTCTATGACCTGTATTTTAATATCGTGCTTGTCTATTTTCCCTTCTATTACGTCTAGTTTCACTTTCATAGTAGATATGTCTTTTCTCACTAGTGATACCTCATCTGACAAGATACCAACCTTTTTGTGAAACTCATCCTCTAATCTAATAATATGATTATTGGCGGATTTTACTTCTTTCTTTGTATCCTGAAGCTCTATATATACTTTTTCCAATAGGCCAAGTACCTTATCATCCAAAGAAATCACCTCCAGCTAATCATCATAGTTATTTTACCACATATTTGATAAAACTTGCTATACTTGGGTGCAGAAATCAAAGTTATATAGTTATGTTAAACACTTAGCTGTGTAAGCTATTTATCCACTCTTCCGTTGTCATTACTTTTGAGAACCTCATTGCTTGTGTTACCAGTATTGCTCTGTGAAGCTCTTCTGCTGTTACTGTTCCTGCATAGTTTGAAATCTGCAAAGTCCCTGTCGCATCGGATAAGAACTCAACAGAAAAGCCCAGGTGAACTGCCTGTCTTGCTGTAGTATCACAGCACATCTGGGTCATATATCCCGCAATAACTAATGTGTCGATATCCCTCTCTCTTAGCCATGCTTCCAAATCAGTTCCGGTAAAACTGCCCGGCAGACTTTTTTCTATTAAATGATCATAGCTTTCTCCAGCTATCTGAGGATGAAGCTCCCATTCAGGTGTTCCTTTTCTGAAGGTTTTCGAATTTTCCTGTGGTGCAGTGTGTTGGATTGCTATAACTGCTATATTGTTTGTATGTGCAGCCTTAATTGCCCTTTTAATATTGTCCAAACTGCCAAGGGGATATGTAACAGGCAATTGACCTGTAAAATATTCATTTTGCACATCTATTACTAATAACGCTCGTCTCATCTAATTATCTCCTCACTTTTTATAAAATCTTTGATATCCCTCATAGGCGGCTGAAACTGCTTCCTCCGAACAAAGCTGCTCCAGGTCGCCTCATCCTAGATATTAACTAATGCATTCAGGGAAAAATAATACAATAATGATATTGCCAGGCTGGCTGCACTTATTAAAAGAAGTGCTTTAACAGGCCTTTTATTTGCATTTACAATCTTACTTTTTGCTAAATACCAACATATAACTCCCGCCCCTGTAAAGCCTATTATATGCCTAATAAAGCCTTCAATAAAGAAGCCCAATAAATCATCCAGAGAAATTATTTCTATCGCATGATTAAATCCCAGTACCATGAAAAAAATCAATGATGCTTGATATCCCCATTTTTTTTGCATAAGAACACCTATAGTCGCACACAGAAAAGCAATTGAATGAAGTACTCTCGAAAAATTAAAAGCTAAATAATAGAAGTCTCCCTTGTCAGCTAAAGCCAAACTGGAAAGGTTGTTAAATAGACTCGCAAAAGTGTAATAAGTGAAATTGCCACCAATATATATTTGAATCATAACTATTAAGTAAATAATAACCGGCTTCGATTTTATATAGGCCGCACAGCTTTTATAAAATCTATACATCTTATACCTATAGCCTATCTTAAAATAAAACAGGACTCTCTTCCGTAATATTAGGACTGCTAAAAAAGCAAAAATAACAAGGCCAATTATGCTGCTGTAAAATCCATAACTATTATAATTGAGTACAGTCTCGTAAATTGAATACAGTATTTTGGGCAAAAGTAAAATCATGCTAAGATACCATGCGAATTTAACCTTTCTTATTATAGCAATGACTATTGATAAGTATAAAAACAATGAAAATAGTGCCTGGAATTTCAATACGGCAATTGATCCACTAGAGCTTAATACCACTGGCTGCAGCCATATATAAAAATATAGGCTTGCCGCTGCCAACAAGCAAAAAATACCTAACAATATAATAATCTCTAATGGTCTCTTAAATTTTATACTCTTCTTACTTTTCGTAATTTCCAAAAAAACAACCCCCTAAAATTATCAACTTACCTGTACTCTTTTCCACAATTAAGGCAACTATTTCTATGAACACAGAGTACTTCACCACAGTGCCTACATTTCCACTTTTCGTTTTCATTTTTAATAAATTCATAAAACCCGTATTTGCTAATGTATGCTGAATTTTCGATTAAACTCAAGTGGTACTTTTCAAACTAGTCCACTACAGTCCACGGCTTGTGTTATATATTCCAGACAATGCTTAGCACATTCTGTCTCCTAACGTATCATTGTCTATACAAGCTTGCATAAATCTCTAGGATTAAAATAAAAAAATAAGGAAATCTTGAGTTGTATCTGATTAAGTTGGAGATTATAAAGATCATAAAAATAAATTTATAAAGGTGTTGATATAAGAATGTCTGTAAATGCCGAGCTTAACGTAGATGGAATAAATGGTGGCAACAGCACATCCGTTACAAAAAGCCTGACTGATCTTGAAGGCGTTGAAAATGTTAGTTTAGACCTAGAATCTAATATAGTTATCGTAAAGTATGACGAAGTAAAGGTGAATTTAGTCGATATTAAACAGATACTCATGGAAAAAGGCTATAGCGTAATTGAAATATAAACTATTTGTTAAGAGGCCACCACGGACGGTGGCCTCTCAAACAATCAATTCACTTTACTTTTTATTTACAGGTTCTAATAGGTTTAAGTAGAAGTCATTACCTTCCCCTTTCGGCTCACCGCTTTTTATATGTTCCTCAAGGCAAGGGCGGTTCTCATCAACCTCATACTCATTACTGTCCTTTAGTAATCGCATCAGCATCTGCCATGAATCATATACTTCATTTATACTATTCAACGAAGCATATAAGCCCCCTGGCAGCCGTTTTTCCTTGAGATATTCAGGCAACGTAATATGCTCTGGAACAGTGATGCAAGCTGCCCATCCGTATTCAGTACTGCCGGGGTTGAATGCGGTTGTATTAAACCCGAATATTCTGGCTGTACCCATCAGATTTTCCGCTTCTGCCCATCCCACCACTTTGCTTAAAGCTTCATCCTCCGGCGAAGCACTAATAACATTACAAACAGCTACTCTCATGGCTGGCAAAGTAATGATGCGTAATGCACCCGATGTAATTGTGTCCTTTGTCATAATAATTTCCTCCCATTGATTTTTTAGAGATTTAGGGGAGTAAATTTGAACCGCCAGTGTCTGTTCCATGTTCACAATACAACGGGAAGTATCTTGCAAAGCTTGCATTGAATTAATAGCCGAAAGACATCTGCCAAGCATTTCTTTTCTCTGCGCAATTACTAAGTTTTCCTGGTTTAAGTTGCTTATCTGCTTCTCTATTACCTTTGCTGCTAGCTCCTTGCTGGCACTTTCAAGTATAATCTGCACAGCCTTGATTGGAATATCCAACTCTCTCAACAACAGCACAAGACGAATACGCTGCACTGCTTCATCATTGTAAATACGCCAACCAGATTGTGGATCACGCATACTTTTAAAAAGCCCTTTTTCTTCCCAATGGCGAAGAGTACGACTTGTTAGTCCAAGCTTTGCGGATATCTCGTGAATAGGTTCATTATGGCTCATTCAAACACTCCCTTTTTTTAATATGAAGCGCCTCATGGGAGTATAATATCATTTGACGCAACGTCAATTGCAAGTATATTTACAAAAAGAACCGAAAGTGCAACTTTCAATATCTGTTTTGGTTACATTTTAAATCCTATGTTCTTTTACTCTATTGCTATGTCTTCTCTCAATATCGCATACAAGTCACTATCCTCAAATCCTATATGACTGCGATATTTTTTACGCATTCTGCCCTCATACTTCATACCTGCATTTTTCATTACCTTACCGGAAGCAGGATTATTAACCGCATGATATGCTTCAATCCTGTTAAAGCCCACTTCCATCAATCCAAATTTCAATACTGCTATTGCTGCTTCTGTGACAATTCCTTGCCCCCAATATTGTTTTCCCAGGCAATATGCAACTTCAGCGCACATGTCATATTCATTAGTGCATATTAGTGCGATATTACCAATAGGCATATCCTTACCTTTTAGTACAATAGCCCAATGGTAAGTGCTCAAGTCGCTATACCCTTCTATTCTGTTTCGAAGAACACTTTCTGTCTCGCCTATATCCTGGTGAGCGTTCCATCTCATATATTTAGCAACTTCTGCATCATTAGCCCAATTATTAAACATTGCCTCTGCATCATTCATTGTAAATCTGCGTAGTATCAATCTTTCACTTTCAAGCATTATTGTCCCTTTATGTTTTAGCATAAAACCATCTCCCTAAAATTCAAGTTTATGATTGCATGATGGACGTGGGTAGCCTTACTACGTGCTAAGCCCTTTAGGTCGACGCTTTTTTATAACCTTTCTTCGAATGACATAAAATGATATCAAAAGAATACTGCCACCAACCACTAATGGTACAAATACTATTAAAAAATCAAGTTTATCATTAACTGCTCTCTTATATCTAAAATCACAGTACGACCCTTGTTCTGCTATAGTATTTGTGCGAACCAATCCTTCATCTAAAGCGTCACTATAAATAAAATCTAATTTGCACATATATGGGATAAGTTCATCTGCATTTTGCTCATGAAAATATTTAACTATCCCACATTCTGAATGATTGTAACCGTAATCAAATTTATCCCCATTACCCTCAACAAACTCAGATACCCATGCTCCACTATATTCCCTTTTTTGTGACTCTTCTGCATTTTCCCTTAATTGCTGAATGTATTCTTTACTGAAAAACTTTCTTCCATTTAGACGTAAAAGCCATTTTGGATAGGCTGATATTGTATCCTCTGTCGCTTTACATATTATATTTCCAACTTCCTCGACTGATTTACCATGATTCTTCATTACCCTATAAAACGCTAAGGCCATGGCGGGGTTTTCCAGATCTTCAGTCATGGGATTTGAATCTCCACCGATATAAGGTATCGCTGGAAGTAACTCACGAAATTTAAGTGTAGTCTCATTTGCGATAGAATCTATCTCTTTATCTGAATAGTCTAGCTGCAATACTTTTCGAAAGGCTTTTTGATTCTCATCTAATTTTTTGATAAGCTTATCTTCTTTTGATATGTAATATGTACTACTAATCTTCCCTTGATTACCACAGCCACTGCATCCTGAACATCCCACGCCAGGGCATCCAATATTCTTTTTTGTAGACTTACTGAAAACATTTAAAATCATTAATGCAATTATTACTACCAAAACAACTATAGATGTTATTATTATGAATAACCTTTTATTCATTGTTTTTACTCCTTTGCCAACTTTAAGCTGTGGATTCTATCAATCCCTTCTATTTCTACTAAATGTTCTTAATGTTTATGCTCTTATTACGATAATTCAAGTCAACTCGTTCTTCAAATCCTATCGAATACCAAAATGCATTTCCGATATCATTGTTTTTGAAAACAACAAGAGCAACTTTATTAATACCTTCTTTCTCTAATGCCTCAAGCGCCTTATCAACTAACGATTTCCCAATTCCATTTCCACGATATTTAATTTCAACAGCAGTATGGTATATATATCCTCGGCGTCCATCATGCCCGCTTAATATGACGCCTACGATTGTGTCATCAATTATTGCAACAAAATTGGTATTAGGATTTCTTTTTAAAAACTTTGCGATACCTTCTTTGGAGTCATCTAAACTCCGCATACCCATTCCTGCTGTATTTGTCCATAATTCATGTACTTTCTCATAGTCAGAAATAGCCATCATTCTTATTTCCATTATTCTATCCCCTATCCTTGTGTCGTCAATATTTCTATATAGTTATCATTACAGTAAGTTTAATTATATATATTTCTATATTTATCATTATTTTCCTCTAAACCTCAAAAAAAACAGATAAGCAGGGGGTTCAATCTGACTTATCTGTTTTTGATAATTTTAATACTTTTTTCTTAGTCTGCGGAACGCATGCAATGCGTTCCCTACATGATTATTTCGATTTCATCTCCGGCCTTAATAATTCCGTCCTTAAGCACCTTTGTAAATATGCCCTCGGTAGGCATTACACAACTGCCTATCTCTTGGAATATTGCACACTTGACATGGCACTCCTTGCCTATCTGTGTTACTTCGTGCAGTGTATCACCTATTTTGAGCCTGGTGCCTACAGGAAGCTTATAAAGCTCAAGGCCTTCAGTGGTCAGGTTCTCGGCAAATTTGCCTGTGCATAGACCCTCAATGCCTAAGGCCTTCATTTTATTGATACTCTCGATGCCCAGCAAGCTTACCTGCCTATGCCAGTTTCCTGCATGGGCATCACCTACAAGACCATGATCAACCTTGAATTCTCCCTGCTCGATGGTTCTCTTTGGCACGCCCTTCTTCTCGCTTATATTTACAGCCACTATCTTGCCCTTCATATATATCCCCCTTTTCTATCCACCTATTTTATACATGTCCCGCTCTATCGGTTTGTTGTACAAATCATTTAGCGTATGATGCTTTGGTTTGGCTTGTATCGCTTCTGACACAGCCTCCTGCAGCGCTGCATATTTATTAGCAAGCTTTCCGTCCCTTAAAATTTCTCTCACATCGATTTCCTTGTCAGAGTGCAGACATGGCTTTAGCTTCCCATCTGCAGTAAGTCTTATCCTGTTGCAGTAGTCACAGAACTTATGGCTTATAGGATTGATGAGTCCAATCCTGCCCTTTGCTCCAGGCAGTTTATAGTACTTGGCGGGACTGCTTTTATCTGCTGCCTCTACAGGTTCCAGCTCCTTAAAGCTATCCAAGACAACCGAGTTTGGCAGATAATGCTCTGATGCCCAGCCTGCCGCCTGTCCTAAAGGCATGAGTTCTATGAATCTTACATCAATATTTTCATTAAGTGAAAGCTTTATAAAATCCCCTATTTCATTTTCATTAAAGCCTTTTACCAAAACGGTATTGACTTTTATAGGGATAAGTCCCACCTTTAATGCCTCCTCGATACCTTCCAGGACAGCCTTAATATTTCCACCCCTTGTCATGTGCTCATATTTTTTCTCATCCATGGTATCAAGACTTATATTTATTCTTTTGAGCCCAGCTTCCCTTAAGTCATGGGCAAGCTTCTTAAGCAGCACTCCGTTGGTAGTCAGAGCTATATCTTTAATACTTTCAATAGCGGATATCTTTTCAATGAGACCTGTGAGACCCTTTCTAACCAAGGGCTCTCCTCCGGTAATCCTTATCTTGTCAGTGCCCATCCCTGCACATGCTTTTACTACTTGGAATATCTCCTCCAGGGTAAGTATTTCAACATGGTCTTTCTTCTCAATCCCTTCCTCAGGCATGCAGTAGCGGCATCTGAGGTTGCACCTGTCGGTGACGGATATTCTTAAATAATTGATGTTTCTGCCCAACCCATCCTTCATACGTAATCTCACCCTTTACAATCGCATTTTATAAACTTCATATGAGTATTATATCTCCGATTCCTTCAGTTCCATAACCGCCTAGCTCCGACAGTATGTCCCTGAAGTCCTCTGCTTTAATTATATCGATAAATTGCTTAAACATGTCTAATTCCAAATATTTTTCCGGTATTGCAAAATCGTACTCTTCCTCCCCAATAGGAATGAAATCCAACCCCATGGCCTTCGCGGCTGAAAGTACTCCAACGCCGACATCAGCTGAACCCGAACTGACTGAAGCAGCAACTGCCATATGAGTAGTCATCTCACGCTCGTAGCCATGTATCGAAGCTGGGTCTACGCCCTCTCTTTTCAGCATATAGTCAACAAGTATCCTGGTACCTGCGCCCTTCTGCCTGTTGACGAACTGCACATCCTCCCTGCTGAAATCCCTAAAACCAGTTATATTTTTTGGATTTCCCCCTTTGACCATCATTCCCTGTATCCTTCTGACTCCTTTGACAAGGGCAATCTTCATGTCTGGCAGAAGCTTTCTGATATAGCTTTCGTTATATATACCAGTTTGCTCATCCAAAAGATGTATAGGGGCCATATGAGCTTCGCCCTTGCGAAGCGCTATCAAGCCGCCCATGCTGCCCACGTGGGCGGAGGAAAGGCTTTTTGCGGAGTCCTTCCTGTGCATCAGGCTGCCTATCATATCCATTATCAAATCATGGCTGCCGATAGAAACAATTGTGTTCTTAATATCATCAATGTTCTTGGTCAGCTCTACCTGAACTATTTCTCCCGCTTCAATACCTTCGCTGTTCTGCGGAATTATCAATATCCCGTCTGCCCTAACTAAGGACATAGTAGCTCCCGCTCCCCTGTTCAAGGGTGTCGCAATTAATTTGCCATCAACCATTCCAAGCTTTATTCTTACATATTCCATATGCTTCAAGGATGAAACCATCCTTCGCGAAAGCACTGCTGACCTCTTGTTCTTCTGTGGCACTCCCTGTTTGAGATATCTTCTGACCAAAGGTTTTGCGAAGGTTTCAAAAACAAAATATGCGGATACCGGATATCCGGGTATGCCTAGTACAGGCTTCCCTTCTATTATTCCAAGAATAGCAGGCTTCCCGGGTTTTGTCGCTATTCCATGCACTAATACTTCTCCAAGCTCAGCTATAAGCTTTACGGTAAAGTCTTCGCTGCCCGCAGAAGAACCCGCATTGATTATTACTATATCGTTCTCTTTCACTGCTTCTGAAATTGTACGCTTTAAAAGCTCATAATCATCTGGCACCGTCTTGAATCTTACAGGTTCGCCGCCATATTCCCTTACCAGCCCTTCAAACATCCTGGAGTTTGATTCTATTATCTTCCCAAGCACGAGGGGTTCATCCGGTTCGATGATTTCTGTACCTGTAGGTATTATCCCGACTCTGGGCTTCTTTACTACCTCCAGTTCTGTAATACCTCCCGAGAGCATGGCTGCAATATCTACAGGCCTTATCTCATGGTTAGTTGGAATTATCATTTCATTTGCCACAATATCCTCCCCGATAGGCCTTATATCCTGCCAGGGGGCTGCAGACTTGATAATTTCAACAGTGTCACTGTCAATTTCAACAACATCTTCAATCATAATTACTGCATCATAAGGATCAGCTATGGGGTCTCCGGTGTCCACATAAATAAAGTCTATACCCTTTCGGAGTCTCATGGGCTTTGCCTCAGAGGCGCCAAAGGTTGATTTTGCAGTCACAGCTATCCCATCCATTGCTGAAGCATTGAAATTAGGAGAAGATACCCTGGCAAACACCGAGTCTGCAGATACTCTTCCCTGGGAAGCCAACACCTGGAGCTTTTCTATATCTGCATTTCCCAGATATGCTTCCACTCGCTCCATTAAAAGCCTTTGTGCGGCATTGACATCCATATTTGAAAGGTATATGTTTCTTTCATGCTTGCTCACCCGACCCACTCTCCATTCTTCAATCTATTATTTGAACAGCTCCACCTTTACGGTTTCACCTTTATTGATTCCTTCTTTATTTACCGGTATCCTTATATAGCCCTGAGCCATGGAAAGCTGCGAAATGGCCGCAGACTTCGCATATATGGGCTTTGCTGTAAAGCCATTCTCATTCTCTTCCAACTCAACCATCTGGTATGTCTCCTTGCCTGGCGAAGAATGGATATTTGAGCTGCACACAGCATTTATGAACAGGTTTTGCCTCGTTCTGCCCTGCAGCCCTTCTATGAGCTCTTCAACAAATATCTTGAATATTATCACTGCGGAGACCGGATGTCCTGGAAGTCCAAAAACCGCAGTGTTTCTTACCTTCCCAATTATGGTGGGCTTCCCGGGCTTCACAGCCACACCATGTACAAATACTCCCGGTTCTCCAAAGGAGTCGATAACTTTTTCGGTATTGTCCTTCGCTCCAACCGAGCTGCCTCCTGATATTACAACAATTTCATTGTTTTTTGATGCATCATCAACTGTGTTCCGTATAAGATCAAAGTCATCCTTGACCACAATAGTACTCGTTACCTCGCCGCCAGCTTCCTGGACCATTGCTGCGAGGGTATAGGTGTTTATATCCCTTACCTGCCCTAATCTCACCAGTCCGAAGGGGTCAACTATTTCATCTCCTGTGGATACAACAGCCACTCTTGGACGCTTTGAAACTTTGACACGGCTTATTCCTGCTGCGCATAGCACTCCGATATCCTGGGATCTAATCACACGACCTTTAGGCAGAACTTTTCCACCCAAGCTTACATCGTCACCCTTGAAGATAATATTCTCTCCTGGTGCTACCGGATTATGAGCGGAAAGCAAGCCGTCATCGATGCATTCAACATACTCAATCATCAGCATCCCGTCGGCTCCCTCGGGTATCATGCCTCCCGTAGGCACATAGACACATTGGCCGGCACTAGGTTTAAGTGAAGTGGTTTCGCCCATTTCAACCTTGCCGATAATGTTAAGAAACGCAGGCATACTTTCACTTGCACCAAAGGTATCCTTTGAGACCACTGCATAGCCGTCAA
Organism: Clostridia bacterium; assembly: GCA_035628995.1. Lineage (NCBI taxonomy): Bacteria > Bacillati > Bacillota > Clostridia > Clostridia bacterium. The sequence goes on from DASPIR010000034.1 coordinate 182,583, forward strand.
CGGTAGACCTGTTGAAATCCGGTATGTCAAGCTGTGAGAAAACATCCTCAAAGGCTGTTCTGCCCAAAGCTTTGATTATTTCTACTTCTTCATATCCTACAATAATATCTCCAAAATTATTCTCCATCTTCTTTTTTACTTCATCTACTGTATCAACCATCAAAAGCTTCATAGGCAGTCCACCTTTCATTCTTTACTTTATCGCATCTGGTATAAACAGCTGCTGATCGTTCTTCTTATAATCTCCAATAATTTTCTGACCTTCCTCTGATGTGATGAAATCTATAAATGCCATTGCAGCTTTATTGTGGATGTTGGGGTACTTTTCCGGATTAACTGCAATCACTCCATATGGATTGAATAAGACCGGATCTCCTTCAACAACTATTTTCAAATCAACCTTATCCTGGAAAGCATACCAAGTGCCACTGTCTGAAAGTGTATATGCCCCCATCTCACTTGCCATTGTCAGAGTATCTCCCATTCCCTGTCCTGCTTCCTTATACCATGCTTCTCCCTGAGGTTTCAAACCATATGCTCCCCAAATAGCAAGCTCCTTCTTGTGTGTCCCTGACTGGTCTCCTCTTGAGACAAATTTGGATTTGGACTCAGCTATCTTTTTCATGGCTGCTTCTGCATCCTTTTCCTTAGCTGCTCCTGCAGGGTCATCCTTTGGACCTACAACAAAGAAGAAATTATGCATTACATCCTTCCTGTTAATGCCGTAGCCACTAGCTACAAATTCATCCTCGGACTTTCTGGCGTGAACAAGCAGTACATCTGCATTTCCCAGCTTGCCCATTTCCAGAGCTTCACCTGTGCCCACTGCCACAACCTTTGTAGTCACACCATATTTCTTGTCAAAGGCAGGCACAAGCACATCCAAAAGACCGGTATCTCTTGTGCTTGTAGTTGTAGCAAGAGTCATCCCAGACTCAACCTCTACTTTGCTGTCATTTTGCACAGGTTCTTTGGCTGTGCAGCCGAAGGTTAAAACCGAAGCCGCAATAATCACCAGTACCAGCATAAGAATTGTGAACTTGCTTCTCTTATAATTATTATTAAACATTTAAATCCTCCTCAATAAATCATTCTTCCTTCAATAAAATCCAGTGTTCTTACATCCTGTGGGCTGCCGAATATTTGAGCAGACTCGCCGCTTTCAATGACGTTTCCATTCAGCAGAAAAACCACATTGTCAGATAATCTCTTTGCTTGAAACATGTTGTGTGTAACTACTACTATTGATGTCTTGTACTCTATCTTTGCATGCAATATAAGCTTTTCAATCATCGCCACGTTCGCCGGGTCAAGGTTGGCTGTAGGTTCATCAAGCAAAAGCACCTTGGGTTTGTGTATGATAGCTCTTGCAAGTGAGAGTCTCTGAGCTTCCCCTCCGGAAAGGGTCAGAGCCCTTTGTTTCAGCTTATCCTCGAGTCCGATAAAGCTTGCCAGCTCCAATACCTTGCCCCTTATCTCATCTTTGTCCACTCCGCGGAGCTTCAAGCTGTAAGCCATGTTCTCATATACAGATGTGTTGAAAACTATCGGTTTCTGGAATACCATGGACATTTGTCTTCTGGTTTCAATATCCGGCTCACTTTTCTGCTCTTTCCCATCAAAAACAATTCTACCGCTTGTAGTTTTCTCCAGCCCGTTAAGTATGTATAGGAGTGTGCTCTTTCCTGCACCGCTGGGACCAATTATGCCTGTGATCTTACCTTCCTCCAGATTTAGCTCGTCTATATCCAGAACCTTCTTATTACTATATTCCTTTACAAGCTTAATTATGTTGAATATTTGTCCCATCAGTCAGTCATCCCCCTTCCGCTTCTGAGCAAATCCAATGCGCTGTTTATCAAAAGGGAGATAATGAGAAGAATCATGCCGAGGGCAAGAGCCAATTGGAACTCTCCCATGCCCTTATGCAGTGCTATTGAGGTTGTCATTACCCTGGTCTGGAACCTGACATTTCCACCAACCATCATTACCGCACCTACCTCTGCAGTGAGACGTCCAAAGGCAGTAATAACAGCCGCACCTATTGCATATCTTGCTTCCTTGATAATAAGCCACACCAGCTGAAGGCGATTTGCCCCCAAACTCACCGCAGTCTTTTTTATCAAGGGGTCAATACCCTGAACCGCGACTATGGTAAGCCCTGCAACAATTGGTGTTGCCAGCAGCACTTGGGCTATTATCATGGCAGTAGGCGTGAAAAGCAGCCTCAAAGGTCCAAGGAGTCCTATCTGGTTTGAGAGCAGTATGTACACCACAAGCCCTATGACTACCGGAGGCATTCCCATAAAAGTGTTTATTAGGTTTATCAATGCTGTTCTTCCCCAAAACCTATTGAGCCCCACTAAAGCCCCAAGGGGTAGTCCAATGATTACGCTGATTAAAGTCGCAACAACTGATATCCTGATGGACAGAAATATTATTCCATAAAGCTCAGGATCGAAGGACAGCATCAAAGATATTGCTTTGCTAAAGGCTTCAACGAAATACTCCATATTATTTCTCCTTATAGTAGTGTCGCTATAACAAAAAAAACAATCCAAAAAAGGATTGTTTCATAGCAACATTAACAAAACATTTTCCTTTCCTAACACGGGAGGCATAGGAATTTCTTCCTAAACCCTTATGGGACTTGCCCATCGGTCATAGCTTCATAGACAACCGTAGAAACGATGACTCGGAAAACTTATATTTTGTTTAATTATATACTATTTTTATTACTTTTGCATATCTTTTTCTATTATACTTTTGCATTTTTCACTCAGCGGATGCCGGAGTTTTCATGTATGCTACATAGTAGAACAATGGAACTATAAGTGCTCCGCCAATTATATTCCCTAATGTAACGGGCAGAAGATTATTCATCCAAATCTGTTCCCAGGTAATTGGCGCGCCTAAGAACTTTCCTAGAGGTAAATAGTACATGTTCGCAACACTATGCTCGTATCCTGACAGTACAAAGAGCATAATCGGGAACCATATTGCAAATATCTTTCCTATTACGTCTCTTGCCCCAGTTGCCATCCAAATTGCGAGAACAACCAGCATATTGCAAAGTATACCTCTTATAATTGCAGCTCCAAGAGCTATCTCAACCTTTTTTGCCGCTATTCCAACAGCAAGGTCAGCAGCCGGGGTTCCCGCTGCCATAAGTCCTGAGTTTGCAACGAAGAAGGCCAGTATGACTGAACCTATGAAGTTGGCAGTATATACATAGAACCAGTTTCTTATAATATCCGACCATTTGAATTTGCAATTAAAGCATCCCAAGGTCATAAGATTGTTGCCTGTAAAAAGCTCTGCACCGCAAATGGTGACAAGCATTAGTCCTATAGGGAAAACTCCGGCAAATGCAAACTTCTGCATGCCCGGATCAAGCTTTGTCAGCGACTGTCCTATTATGATTGCTCCTTGTGCTCCAAAGCCTATGAATACGCCCGCGAATATACCCAGCACGAACATCTGCAAAATTGAAAGCTTTGCTTTCGCTGAACCCGAATCAGATACTGCATGTGCAATTTCTTGTGGAGTAAGCATTCTCTTCTCCATTCTAATAGACCCTCCGATCCAGACTTTGTGAAGAGATGTATGTAAGTCTGAAATTATTACATCAATTACTGTGAAGTGTGCGCAACTACTTAAAATATAATTCTTCCCGGGTTACTATATACATTCATCCTATGTCCGCGGGCAAAGCCGATTACCGTTATACCAAGCTGTTCTGCCAGCTCCACTGCCAAATCAGTAGGTGCTGACCTTGAAATAATAACCGGTATCCCGCCTTTAGCGGCCTTTATGAGCATTTCGGAAGACACCCTGCCGCTTGTAAGCACTATCTTATCAAACAGCTTGATATTCTTCAGGGAGGCTTCCCCTATTATCTTATCCATAGCATTATGACGCCCTACGTCTTCATGGAACAATATAATGCCTGCATCAGCAGCAAGTGCCACGCTGTGAGCCCCGCCTGTACTATGGAATAGCTCTGATCTTCCATTAAATTCTCTCATAAGCTCAAGTATTGCTTGAGCGCTGATCTCAATATCGCTTGATACTTTCTTGCAGTTTATGGAATCAACCGCATTATAAAAGGCAGAGCCCTTGCCGCAGCCGGTGGTCATTGTCCTCTTGCCGTGCAGGCTCTTTGCAATGATGCTGCTCTCAACTGTGCTGACCTCTATTATACCTTTTTCTTCATCTATTCGAATTTTCTCTATATCATCCTTGCTTTTTATAACACTTTCAGAAAGGAGAAACCCCACAGCCAAGCAATCAAGGCTTGAAGGCGTACAAAGCAAGGTTATGAATTCCTCTCCATCCAGCATTATAGTCAGCGCATACTCTTTGACTACCATATCGACAGCCGATGATATCGTGCCGCTCTCATACTTTATTATTGAGATGTCTCTAGTCAAATCCATAATACACCTCCTATGCCTTCAAAAACCGCTCCATCAGGCTTTGATAGTCCTTAATGGTATTCACATTTGTGAACATATCCCAGTCCGGACTGAACTCCCTTGCCGCAGCCTCACTGACGTAAAGCACATTAGAATCCTGCAGCAGCAAGTTAATTTGCTTATTGCCATTTTCAATGTTCTCTTCCAGCTTTTGAAGCAAGCTTTTGGAGTAAAAAGCGTTGAAGGGCTCTATCCATTCACCCAGTCTTGTTATAACTCCATCAATCTTTCCCTCATGCTGATTTATAAGCTCCATCATGTAGTTCAGGTATTTTATGTTTATAAAGGGCATATCACAGGCTACAATATAATTATGTACGCTGCAGGAGCTTTTTAACCCTACATGTATCCCTGCCAAGGGTCCGAAGTCCTTTATCTCGTCCTCTGCCAGCTTGTATCCGTATTTCACATACTCCTCAGGCCTGCTGGTGACTATAATAATCTCATTGAAAACCTTTTCCAGCTTTTCTGTTATCATTTCAATTATATATTTGTCACGAAGCTTGAGAAATTGTTTGTCAAAGCCCATCCTGCTGCTTTTGCCTCCGGCAAGTATTATTGCAGTTTCCATATATGCCATATTGGTACCTCAAAATTAGAGCTCTCGGCTCCTCTTATCTCAGTGTTTTTGCTGTCTCACGAAGCTTTCTCTGTTCATCATCCTCTGGCTCTGGAAGCACAATATTATGAGACATTTTTTTGCCGTTTTTATCCACGCATACAAAGGTTACAAAGCCATCAACCAGTATATTATCACTATCGTGCTTACATACCTTGCCATATACAGTAAGACTTGTATTCCCAGCATATACCACTCTTGTCTTAAGGGTTATTATATCTCCCTTAGTAGCAGGCCCAGAAAATTTCATTCCATGTACCTTAACGCATACTATATTTTCTGGATTCCCGTGTAAGGTGGCCGCAGCCACGAAGTTTCCTTCCACAAACCATTCAGCCATTCTGCCGGCGTATAAAGTTCCATGGTGGTTCAAATCTTCAGATTTTATAAGATGTGTTGATATATAGTGTTTCATATTTCACTCTCCTAATCAAAATATATAATTTCTCCCTTTATATCCTCTTCCACATACAGGAGTCCCAAAGAGTACCTGGGTTCAAACCTTCTTGAAGTAGGGGAACCGGGATTGAAGAATAGTACTCCGCCAATCACCTCATTATGAGGTTTGTGGCTATGTCCATATACCACGCAGTCCACTTTACTCCCTGCAAATTCAGCATAAGCGTTCATATATGTTCGCCCCCTGCTGGTTCCATGGGTCAATCCAATCCTTTTTCCGCTAACCTCTATTATCCTCTTTGTCCCATATTTGTCCAGCATATCATACCCGTCATTATTACCGGCTACCACATAAACCGGTGCAATTGTCTCCAATTCAATGATAACCTCATCGATAAGGATATCCCCTGCATGCAATATCATATCCACACCGTCAAATACCTCATATATAATATTAGGAAGCAGTCTAGCACTGCTTCTTATATGTGTATCTGAAATTATACCTATTTTCAACTATCATATCCTCCTGAATAAGTAAAACTACACCTGCTCCAAATCATTCCCTGCATTCAGTTCATTTACCTCATCCTTGCAGCTCTTTACCGCCAGAACTACATATAAAATAGATATACCCCAGTATATGAGCCAGAAATTGGGTATGGGATAACCATAAAGATTGACAGCCAGCTGTATTAGCATTGGAAGTGTCAATGCATATATGCTGATATTCAGCAGGTTATTGTATTTCAGGCTGCCGTGAAGAAATGCATTCACAATCAATCCCAAAAGTGCCAGAATGACAGCATTAAGAAGCTTCCAGCCTAATACGAAAATGAAACCGAAAGCAATGAATATGAACACAATCCAGCTGAGTTTAGGTAGAAAATCCAGCACATCTTTTTTAGTCAATGTGACGCCTTTAAGCTCGGTCAAGTTGAATTCCCTGCTCTCTACCTGACTGTTTTTCAAATATACCTTGTCCTTGGTGATAAGCATTCCGCTTCCGACATCCTTCAATACACTTGCATCCACCTGCCCTGTAGTATCTATAACGAAGGCCTCATTGGTGCTGCTGCTGATAATGTATGGCATCTTGCCTTCAAAGCTGAATTCACCATTTTCCAGCCTGAACTCCGGAATGTTGGCATTTACATTTGTAATTAGATCGTCTATAGCTATTCTGGTTGCGATAAAAGTCCTTGTTCCACTAATGAAATAAACTATAAGAAAAAGCAGCAGCAGATATACGAAGCTTCTGCTGAACTTGTTATTCTTAATGCTTCTGTAGAACTTGAAATCAATTACACTTTCCCTCATCTGCAGGAAAAAATTCATTTCATCCACCTCCCATGTTTACATGTACTTAAAATATTATACCAAAGGAACAGCCCCCAGGTAAACATTTATATTGCTATATCCCCTTTATATCTATCACTTTACCGCATTTGGAGCATAGTCCGTCATCCAGGTGCTCTATGAAAATGCCGCCGCTTCTTTTAATCAGAAGAGCTTTGCAATTGGGACAATATGTGTTTGTATCCTCACTCTGAAGATTGCCCACATACACATATTCCAGATTATTTGCTGCTATCTTCTTAAGATTCTTCAACGTCTCTGCGCTGGTGGGTTCCTCCTTCATCTTGTACATAGGAAAGTAGCGGGATAGATGAAGTGGAATTGAGGGCTTAATAGATGCAAGCCATCTCGAAAGCTCATCCATCTCCTTTTCGCTGTCATTGCGACCCGGGACAACGAGAGTGGTGATCTCCACATGACATTTCGAGGCAGCAGCCTCTACAGTGCGCTTCACATATTCAAGGCTCCCTCCGCAGACATCCCGGTAATATTCCTCTGTAAAGCCCTTTACATCAATATTCATTGCATCAATATAAGGCAGCAGCTCAGATAGCGGCTTTTCACCCATATAACCGTTGGTTACAAGTACGTTTCTATAGCCCTTGCCCTTAATGTACCTGGCAGTATCTAATACATACTCATACCAAATACTAGGCTCATTGTAAGTGTAAGCTATTCCTACACATTCCTCTTCCTGCCTGCACAAGCTAAGCAGATAGGCTTCGGAGGCTTCGTACAAGTTCCCCTCCCCTGCTTCCTCCACTGCGCCGCGCTGTGCAATGTGGTAGTTCTGGCAAAAGCTGCATCTAAAGTTGCAGCCAACAGTGCCCAAGGAAAGTATGTATTTACCGGGGAAGAAATGGTACAGCGGCTTTTTCTCCACTGGGTCCATTGCAACAGCAGAAATCTTTCCATAATTATGAGTGTAAAGGGTGCCTTCGATATTGTTTCTTACCCTGCATATCCCATATTTTCCCGGTGCAATGGTGCATTCGTGGGGACACAGCCTGCAGACCACATTCTGCCCTTCAAGCTTTTCATAATGCATTGCTTCTTTTAATTGACCCATAATGTATCACTCCATATACTTAATAGTGCCTTACAACCTCAAAACGTTCCATCTCATAGGCTTCTCCGCTTCTTATGCCCGCTTTCTGAAGTGAGATATCCACCTGATAATCAACTGTGTCTACCCCTTCAAGATTGGGAAGCAGCAAGCCAGACCTGCGTCCACTCCTTACAATCACCCCATATTTCTTCACGTCCAGCTCCTCTTTTGAGCTGATAGGCGTGGGCTCCATAAGGACATCCACAGAGTAATCCAGTTCATCAAGCTCATCTTCTTCTACAGGGGGAAACCTCGGGTCCCTGGTACCTGCGCTGACGGCATTCTGTATGATTTCCATAGCAATGCTGATAGTGGTTGGTCCTATAGTGCCGATGCAGCCTCGGAGCTCGCCGTATTTCTTGAGTGAAACAAAGACTCCCGCCCTTTCAGTGAGCATTTCAGCAGGCAAGTCTTTTGGCCCATGAATCTGCTTTCCTGTACGGACATATGTCTCTAGTGTTTCTATAGCCAACTTAACATAGGGGTCACTGCTTTTTACCGGCTTCTTGCCATCACAAGCCAAGGCATGGAGCTCTGCTATACAATAGCCTACTCCGAAAGGACCTTCGTAGGATAATATATCGCCCTTGACACTGCAGCCATCCAAACAGCCCATAAGCACCAGTGTGGAGTTGTAGCCGCACTCGCCTGCTGACTCCAAAAGCTCATCCGACATAGACATCAGCTCTTTTACTTCTCCTGACTTGATTATCTCTAAGTATTTTTCATCAAACTCTGAACCTCTGGGATCATAGCCCGCTGGAGCATCCTCTGTAAGTCTGTGTGAAAGATCGCCACTTGCTATTACAACTACTTTCCTGTCGAGCTCTGCTGCCGCATCCCTTATAGCTATGCCAAGCTTGTAATGCTGTTCTCTGGAAAGTAAGCTGTATGTGATATGTACCAGTTTGAATTCCTTATATCTCTTGCTTATGAAATAGAGGGGAACCATAGCTCCGTGGTCGAGTCCCGGTTCAAGCCCGTAGGTTTTTTTAACGTCTTCCTGCATTGGAACGCAATATGTTTTTTTCTTATCTGCCTGCTCCAATATTTTATCCACCAATTCCAAATCATTGTCAAAGCCCAGCTTTACCCCCGCGGCTCCAAATCTTGCCAGACTCCCCTCCAGCCTTTCATCTGATGCAATGGTCATTGCATCCTTTAGCAATGTACCATGAGGTGTGATGATGACAATTGTATCCGGCTGCATATCTGCTATATGCTCTGCAGCCTTCATGGCACCATCAATTGAGTTTTTCACCCTTCCGGTTTCCTCCTTCCCCACTTCCTCAATCATTATAGGTGGATGAGGAAAAATGAATGCACCCGCTATATTGCCCATATTCTGCACTCCTTCCAATACTTCTGAGTTTTAATATTGGTATGTTCCCCTGCTTGGCAGCGATTAATTCGTAACCATTCCAGAAAATAGATTATGAAAAAGGAAGCTGGGAGAGTTAACTCCTAGCTTCCTTTTTTTCCTGTGATTTCATCTATATCCAGCCTAAGAATTCCTACTCCTTCATAAACGCCGTCGTTTTTCAGCAGCCTTGCTTTTACCGGCTCCGGCACTTCTTCCAGGTGATCAATCAAAGTGACTAATGCATGCTTCTTCTCCTCCAGGTCTTCCACTAAATTCATGTTCCCCCAAAAAACAGCAGAGGCGTATTTGTGCTCGCACTCTCCAGCCATATAGCCCCCATCTACTATCACAGTAGCGCATACCTTGGGGTTTTCCTTTACAAAATCAATCTTCAAGCCGGTCTTGGCACTGTGAAAATAAAGTGAGTTTCTGCCCTCATCGTACCCATAGCTCAATGTGACTATATAAGGTTCGTTATTCCTGCACATTGAGATGACTGCATATTTGCCATTCTTTAGGATACCGGCCAGTTCCTCTTTGTCGGTAATCTCACGTTCCAACTTCCTCATATGATACTTCATCATCTGTTTCCACCTCATTCTTCATACTTTAAGCCTCTAACTAATATTATAGTATTATCGTATGTTTTTTAACAGCATACAAATTCATATATATGAAATTACTGTAAAATATCATATACTTTTCCTTTGACATCATACCTTCGAATCAATATAATACTTTAATGTATTATTAATTATTATGAAATAACCGTCCATTTGATTGGGAGATTCCACGTTGCAAGAACCGACCGCTCTAGCGATTTAATATAAAATGGAAATTTCCGTAAAGAAATATGCTATTTTTTTAACGTAAAATTTGAAAACCTATCGCATTTGTGAAATATATATTATATAATAATAATGAATATTATTATATTAATATTTTTTTGTTCCTTAATTAATTTAATATATACAAGGGGGTATTATCTTGTCAGACTTGAAAAAAATAGTCATACTTGGCGCAGGCTATGCTGGCGTCGAAGCAGCAAAGGTTCTGAGCAAGAAGTTTAAGAAGGATCACAGCGTTGAAATCACATTAATTAATGACAATCCTTTCCAGACTCTTCTCACTGAGCTGCATGAAATCGCAGGCCATAGAACAGAAAAGGAAAGCGTAATGGTAGATCTTTATAACGTATTTAAGGCTACCAAAGTTAATTTTGTAAGAGACAGAATCGAAAGCATCGATTACGAAGCAAAAACTCTTACATCAAACAAGGAAACATACAAATATGATTACCTTGTAATTGGTTGTGGGGCTGAACCGGCATACTTCGGAATTGAAGGTGTTAAAGAATATGGTTTTACCATATGGTCGCTTAAAGATGCATTAAAAATCAGAGAGCATGTTGAGAAGAGCTTCGAGACAGCAAGGGATGAAAGAGATGTAACAAAGAGAAAAGAACTTCTCAGCTTTGTTGTTGCCGGTGCAGGCTTCACAGGAATCGAAACTGTAGGTGAACTTTTCGAGTGGAAAGACGTTTTATGCGATAAATACGGAATCAATCCAAGTGAAGTTGGTATATACAATGTAGAAGCGATGCCAACAATACTGCCAATCTTGAGACCAAGCCTGCAGAAAAAAGCTGCAGATTTCCTTACAAAAAAAGGCGTAAAGCTAATGACAAACTCGCCTATAGTTAAGGCAACACCTGAAGGCATAGTACTCAAAGATGGACAGGAAATAAAAACAAAAACTCTTATCTGGACTTGCGGTGTACAGGGCAACAGCTTCACCGTATCAACAGGTCTTACTCAAGGTAAGAGGAACAGAGTACAGGTTAATGATTACATGCAGAGCATGGACAAAGAAGAAGTTTATCTTGTTGGTGACAACGCATATTACGAAATAGATGGAAAGCCGATACCTCAGATAGTTGAAACAGCTTTGCAGACAGGCGAATGTGCCGCTCACAACATTGCAGCTGCTATAACTAAAACTGAAAAGAAAAAATTCGCACTTAATACTCACGGTTTCATGGTTTCCATCGGAAGCCACTACTGTGTAGCAGAACTTATGGGTACTCCACTGTCAGGTTTCTTGGCTATGGCTTCCAAGCACTTGGTTAACCTCCATTATTTATGGGGTGTTGGCGGCTTGAGACTCGTATGGAACTACATGCTCCATGAATTCTTCCACATGAAGAACAACAGGTCATTCGTAGGCGGACACTTGGCACATAAAACACATACTTCATGGGCAGTGCTTCTTCGTTTATTCGTAGGCGTAATGTGGCTCATCGAAGGTATTAAGAAAGTTCAGGAAGGTTGGTTGGATCCTGCTGTTATTAAGATAGTACAGGTTGCAGGAACTTCAGGAGCATCAGCAGCAGAAGGTACCGAAGGCGCTGCACAGGCAGCTGCTCCGGTAGTGACACCAATACTTGCAAGTCCTCCAGCATTCTACCAATGGTTTACAGATGCAGTAGTAGCACCTAATGCATACTTGTTCCAATTAGCAGTTACATTCACTGAAATCGGAATAGGCTTGGCATTGATTGCCGGACTCTTTGTATTCTTTGCATCATTTGCTTCTTTATTCATGGTTGGAAACTTTGTTCTGTCAGCTATGGCAGGCTATGATATACTTTGGTACTTCTTCGCAGCTATCGCTCTTATGGGTGGCGCTGGCGGAGCATTCAGCCTCGACTACTATGTACAGCCATGGATCAAGAAAGCTTGGAAAAAAACGAACTTCGCACGTGGAAGCTATTTATACTTCGATTAATAAAAAAGGCTTCTATTAAAGCATTTTAACAACTAAGGAAGCCTTTTATGAAATGCACTTAACGGAAAGTGAAACATTAATGAAATTTATACTTTCCTATGCATTATAACTAATGATTTAAAAAATTAAACACCAGATTCCTGGTGTTTAATTTTTTTGCTTTTATTTGGGAATAATATATATAAGCTTTGCTATAAGAAAATCAATGTTTTAAGGAGTGAATTATTATGGAAGCAGGAGTAAGAAATAAAGTAACCGGTGAAATTGAGGAGATAAAATCCGATGAAATCATGGCAGAGGTCAAGATGAGGGGCACATGAAACGACAATACAATGAGATTCACGTCCGTGATGACGAGAGAAAGCCTTGACGATGCTGGTTTTAAAAAAGGCGACACAGTTGAAGCTTTAGTTAAAGCAATAAATGTAGTATTTGTGAAACATTAATAATAGCCGGAGCTTAATATCTCCGGCTATTATTATGAAGTTTTGTCAGTTCTTCTCTTTTATATGCTTGTAAAGCTCTCCATCGATTTCTCTAATGATTGAAGAAAGCTCCCCTTGATAATATATTATTAACCTATGCAATGCTCTAGTACAAAGTGTATACAAGAGTTTTCTGTCTCCTTCGGCATTATAATTCCCCTCATTAGCCCCATATACCAATACAGCATCAAACTCCAGGCCCTTGCATAGGTAAGAAGGGAGAATATTCACACCTTTCTTGTACATATCATCGTCTTTTGCAACCATGCTGATTTCAATTACTCCTTTAAGCAGCTTATATATCTGACTGCATTCCTCTGAGGTCTTGCACAGTATTGCTATGGAATCCATACCGCATCCAAGCAGCTCTTTAATATCAGCTGTTAATCGCTCTTTTACTTCACATGCCTCACTTAGGCCAACCACTTCCGGGAGCTTCCCCGCCCTGTTCAGGCCTTCTATTTCCTTATCAGATGGAAGCATTGCCTTTGTGAACTCAGTGATTTCTCTTGTGGACCGATAGGATTTGCTCAATCTGAGTACAGCCGAGTCAGCTCTTCCGAACACATCAGCAATTGCATCAAAGCTGACAGATTTTCTGTAAGGAATCATCAACTGATTCATATCTCCAAGTATTGTAAAGCTGCTTCCCGGAAACAGCCTCTTTAGAATCTCATACTGCAAAGGACTATAGTCCTGAGCTTCATCCACTACCACATGCTTGATGTCCGTTGTATCAGGCATGTCGTCTATTATGCATTTCAAATATGCAAGTACAGCAGAATCTTCATAGTTCATAACCCTGCTATTAAAATTGTCAATTGAATACCTTCTTATATCCTTAAGCTCATCCTCCTTCAGTCCAAAAGCCTTTCCTGATTCAAAATAGAAATCGCTCTCGAAAAAATTGCGATAAGCGTCGTATAAATCAACTTTGGTCATCCTGAATACTTTATCTCTTACTCCACTGAATTCCCTCCGGAGCTCCAGTCTTAATAATGCTGCCGCTTCCCTGGCTGTGCTATTGGAGTTATCAGCCTTCCTTTTCAGTTCAATCTTCTTTATCTCCTGGACTTTTGCCAATAGATAAAAGGCTCTCTCCCTCACAGCAGCCAAGCGCTTATTTACGGGAATACCCTTACTGCATGCATTATATACCTTCCTCAATTCGCTGCCTTTAATAGCAGTCTTCCCATCATAATAAATATTGCAAAGGTACTCTGCATTATCTGACAGCTCTCCAGCGAACTGCCTCACAGCATCAAGAAATTCTCTCGAATTCTTATACATGTAGCCTTTTCTCCTAATCTCATCAAAACGGCTGTTCTTATGTGATAAAAGATATTCCATATGATCATTCAGACTCTCGGTCCTGAACCCTCTCTTTATGAGCTTGGTTATATATTCTTCAAAGGTCGTCTGTATGACATTGCTCTCTCCCAACTCCGGCAGTACATTCGAGATATAATCATTAAAAATATGGCTTGGAGAAAATATTACTATATTACTTGAGGTAAGATTCCTATCCTTATACAGCAGGTAGGCTATCCGGTGCAAGGCTATGGAGGTTTTGCCGCTTCCAGCTGCACCCTGTACAATAAGCACGCTGCCCTCATCAAATCTTATAACTTTATTTTGTTCCTTCTGTATCGTTGTTACAATGCTTTTCATTTTTTCACTTGCATTGCCGCTCAATATCTCCTGAAGTATTTCATCATCAATCTTCACTGAACTGTCGAACATAGACAGCAGCTTTGAGTTCTTTATTTTAAACTGTCTGTTTAAAGATACATCCCCATGGACTGAGCCCTCATGAGTCTTGTACTCTGCCTTCCCATTCTCATATTCATAGAAAACACTTGATATTGGCGCTCTCCAGTCATGTATAACCACTTCCATAGTATCAGTGTTAATGAATGAATATAGACCAATATATATACTATCAATAGACTTATTGCCGTCCTCCATGAAATCAATCCTGGCAAAATACGGTGTGCACAGCAGCCTTCTATATTTATCAAGCAGAACTTTTGTAAATCTGTAGCTGTTCTCTTCATTTTTTATTGATGCTATATATTGGGTTGCTTCAATCATAGCTTCAGTCTCATTGCTCCCAAACCCATGTCTTGCGTTCTCCCACATATTTTTTCTTATAGATATTATCTCGCTTTTATAGCTATTTACTTCATTATCCTTCTTATCAATCTCTGCTTCCAGCAGTCCGCAAACCTCATTCAGATGGCTTTGTTCATATCTGTAGTCCGGATGTATTATGTCCATTAATTCTCCCCCGTTATTTAAATCATATGACAATAGTATATTATACTTTTTTACACATTAGTCAAGAAAAAAGAGATAAATACAAATACAATGATAACATTATCGTATTATCAACATATACTATAGTAATAATCCAGCTATATAAATCGCACAAAGAAGATTACGTTGAATAGCTGCGATTTACAACATCAATGAAAATGTTTCGCACTATTGAACTATTTTGTAATGGATTTAGTGCGAAACATATAAATCAGTGAATTGACAAGCGCAGTATTGTGCTGGGTCTATCAATAGACAATGGATGCAATCCATGGGGCAATTCTTCATAGAATGTTCTGTGGATTTTTATATTGAAAGGGATGGGCGCATGCAAGCTGATAATTATAGAAAGATAAGAAAGGTGCTTTGGCTCATATTGTTTGCAAATCTTGGAGTCGCAGCAATAAAAATAATCGCAGGCTATCTGATAAACAGCACAAGTCTCACAGCTGACGGTTTCCATTCACTTACAGACGGCTCCTCAAACATAGTGGGGCTTATCGGCATACACTTTGCTTCAAAGCCAGTCGATGAAGATCATCCATATGGGCATAGGAAATTTGAAACCTTGGCAGGCTTCCTTATCTCGGTGATGCTTTTTATACTTGCTGCAAGGGTTATATCAAGTGCGTTCATAGGCTTTGTCAAGCCAACGGTGCCTATCGTCACATTTGAAAGTATAATTGCAATCACAGCTACATTGGCAGTGAATATCTTTGTATCCAGATACGAATATCTGCAAGGTCAAAAACTCAACAGCACAATACTGACTTCAGATTCGCTGCATACAAGAAGCGATGTATTTATATCCATAGGCGTATTATTTACTTTAGTCTGCATCAAACTCGGAATCCCGCCAGTTATTGATTCAATTGCTTCGCTGGCAGTGTCAGGCTTTGTACTCCATGCTGCCTGTGAGATTTTCAACAATACCTGCGGGGTACTGCTGGATAAGGCGGCAGTTGATCCGGATAGAATAAAGAAAATAATAATGGACTTCGAGCAGGTGAAGGACGTGCACAAGATAAGGAGCAGAGGCTGTAATAGTGAGGTATTTGTCGACCTCCATATATTGGTCGACCCAGGTATAAACATAGCGGAATCCCATATGCTCATGCACAGCATTGAGAAAAAAGTATGCTCTGAACTTAGTACTCCACTGCAAATGATCATTCATATTGAACCATTTTATTAAAGTTGTTCTTTTCTATGCTCCTAATTGCTTGTACAAAAAAACTTCTACAGTTATTCCTGCAGAAGTTTTTTAGAACAGTTTATTTTAGTATCTGGCTTTCTGTTCCGTTCGGTTTAATTTTGTAAACCCCGTATCGCATTCCTCCAAAGCCTTCAAAATATACCCAGTCTCCTATGATATTGGTTCTAATTGCTTTGAAATCACCAACCTTCGTCTCACCGCTGCCGTCAGTTTTTGCCTTATAAAGAATATTATAATTATCATAGTCGGTGTAGTATACCCAATCTCCCGCGATAGTGAAGTTCCAGCTGCTAATTGTGGAAATCTTCTTCCTGGCTGTTTTGCCATCCAAAGATGCTTTGTAAACACAGTTAAAGTCATTTGAATTATCACTCAAGTAATATATGCTGTTATCTGCTATTATCATTTTTCTAAAAAAATTGTTGCTCAGCTTGGATTTCTCCGTGCCATCCAACTTCATCTTGTATAATCCACGTTTTGAGCTTTCATCATTATTGAAGTAAATCCAGTCCGCAATAATATTGATATCTTCAACTGCCTCAGTGCATAAAAGAGTCCTGCCGCTTCCATCTGTCTTCATCCTGTATAGCTTGTTCTCTGTATTATGCACATAGTATATCCAATCCCCTACAACATACATATATCTTGCAGGGTCTTCGCTGAGCTTGGTTTCCGCACTTCCGTTGTTCAAGCTTCTGTACATTTTCTCTTCAGCCATATAATATATCATGTTGCCAACTACATTGATATTATTAATTCTGTAAACGTACTTAATTATTTCTTTCCGTGAACCGTCTGTCTTTTGTCTGTATATAAGGGAGCCATCCTGATAAAACTCCCAATCGCCCTGTCTTGCTATAAATGCGTCATTCCGTAGATTCATATTACTGTTCCCCATGGTATTTACAGCGTCTTTTATAAGTTCAGAAGTGATATCCCCAGGAGTTTTTATCAAGAAATCCTTCATCTTTTGCTTTTCTGTCCCATCTGTCTTGGCTCTATTGAAAACATCGTCTTCCCTAAAGAAAATCAAGTCATCGATTATATGTATATTGGATGCAGCACCATCATCACTTAGTTTAATCATTCCTGTTCCATCAAGCTTGACTTTGTTGAGGCTGCCATCATAGAAGTTGCTGAAGTATATCCAATCACCACTAATGTTTTTGTAATAGGTATGAATATCATACACCTTAGTTTTCTGGGTTCCATTGGTTTTCATCTTATATAATTTCATATCTTCCATGGGAGAAGAAAAATAAATCCAATCTCCATAGACAGTAAAGTATGCAAATATACCACCCTGAGATATCAATTTCTTGCCGGTGCCATCAGTTTTAACTTTGGAGAGCTTTCCCCGCTCATCATAATATATATAATCTCCAACCACAACAAATTGAGTGACATCTTTACCTGCAAGCAGCTTTTTATTCTTTCCGTCGACACCGATTCTATATAATAATGGTCTAGGGGCACCCGAAGTGTAATAAATCCAGTTTCCTACCACATACGTACTTGCGACATATTTATCATTGCATATCCTTGTTTTGCCTGTGCCGTCAGTTTTGATTTTGTACATTGTTGAATCTTCATCGATATCTGTATAATATATCCAATCTCCTATAACATTTATATCCATTGACAAGTCATTATTTAGTTTCATATAACTGCTTCCATCTGTCTTCATCTTATAAAGCCTTCGACCATCCATATCGTTGGAAAAATATATCCATTCCCCTTGCTTTGCATAATAACCCGAGTTCGTTTGGTTGTCTTGTGTATTGCCGACCTTATTTATGTCCCCTTGGTCTGCTTGAAGGTTTATGGCTGCGCCGTTCATTACCGTGAATAAAGTCAGAATAGCAGCGAATACCGCTAAAATAATATGTCTTCTTCTCAAAATTGTACTCCTCCTTTGATATTGTAATAATCTAGAAATGGATAAATTCAATATACACTTTCCACCAATAATTACTATATGTTGATTATAACAATAATGTAATAATATGTAACTAATGCTAAAATACTATAGGAATGCTACTGCAGACCTATAATAGTCCGCTATGTATTAAACTATAATTAAAAATCGCTTTATGTTCACTCGCCATTTTCCAATTTTTGCGCTGGTTTGACATATATCTTTATATGTTATATAATATACATTATGTAAACACAGACATTCGCTGAATCCCGGTTTTACCGGGTACGGAGGAACCAATTCTGGGGTTAATCCATGGACAACCATGGTAGGGAACCTTCTGTCCCGAACCCGACAGCTAACTTCGGAAGCTAAGTTATGGAAGGAGTGTATTGTGTATGAAAAAGAATCTTAAGACCATTATCTGTGTTACTATTATTTCTTTGCTTCTTATTGGACAAACTATAGGTGTTTTTGCAGATACCTATTATGGGTTGCTAAAGTTTGGAAGCAGAGGTACATCTGTAGTGCAGTTGCAGCAAGCACTAAAAACCAAAGGATATCTCACGGGATCAACCGATGGGATATATGGTAAAATGACTGAAAATGCAGTAATCAAATTTCAGCAGGCTAATCATCTGAGAATCGACGGTTTTGCAGGCAGAGAAACTCAGTCAAAGCTTTTTACTGCTGCTACAGCTGCTGCAAGAGGGACAAGCTATACAGCAACTGATCTGTATTGGCTGTCAAGAATAATTCATGCAGAAGCAGAAGCCGAGCCTTACACAGGCAAGGTTGCAGTAGGTGATGTAATTTTGAATAGAGTTAAGTCAAGCCTATTCCCAAATACAATTAAAGGCGTAATATTCGAGTATTATAAAGGTATTCCTCAGTTCAGCCCAGTTGCAGATGGTACTATTTATAATACCCCGAATGCAGATAGTATAAAAGCTGCAAAAGCTGCCATGAGTGGTACAAGCGTAGTTGGAAGCGCAACATATTTCTTCAATCCTGACAAGTCAGAAGGTACATGGATTGTTGAAAATAAAACTTTAGTAAAAAGAATTGGTGATCATGTGTTTTACAGATAAATAAAAAAACGAAGACACGAAATTTCGTGTCTTCGTTTTTTATTTATTTAAATATTAACTCTCTTCCAGAAAGAAGGTATCCCAAGAAGTAGAATTGGATATATCTCCAGTCTCCCGATTATCATACACATGGACAAGACTATCTTGCTGAGATTTGACAGTGATGAGTAATTTCCTACTGCACCGACCGCGCCGAAGCCAGGCCCTACATTACCCAGCGTTGCTGCCACAGAAGTTATTGTTGTTGCCCAGTCCAGGTTATCAAGGGAAACAACAAGCACAGCTGCAATGAATATTATTATGTACATGAAAAAGAATCCCAATACCTCTGATATTGTCCTCTCTTCCACCGCTCTGCTGCCCAGTCTCACTGAATAAACTGCCTTAGGATGTATTATTTGCAGCAGTTCTCTTTTCATAACCTTAAAGAGCAGCAGGAACCTGATATTCTTTATAGCGCCGCCTGTGGAGCCTGCACAGCCGCCAACAAACATCAGCATGAAAAGAATTATCTTGCTGAACATTCCCCACTTTTCAGTATCAGTTGATGCATAACCTGTTGTACTTATAATGGTGACAACCTGAAAAGATGAATGCCGCAGTGATTCCCATAGGTCGCTGAATACATTCCCATAAAGGTTTATTGTGATTAAAAGAATCGATACCAACACTACTCCGGAATAAAAACGGAATTCCTCATCTTTAAAGGGTGCTTTGAGGTCACCCTTAAGCATTTGATAATATAGCGTAAAATTCGCACCGCAAATAAATGTGAATATTGTTATGATTATCTCTACTGGTAAATTATTATAACTTCCAACACTGGAGTTCATATTGGAAAATCCTCCGGTACCAACAGTACCAAAGGTATGAATTGCTGAATCAAAAAGAGACAAACCTGCGATTTTCAGTAATATGATTTCTACAACAGTAATTACTATATATATGCCATATAGGATTTTCGCAGTTTCACCCACTCTTGGCACGATTTTACCTGGAGATGGCCCAGGGCTTTCCGCCTTCATCATCTGTACTGCACCGGCACCTGCTGAGGGCAGAATTGCTAAAGTCAGCACTATAACACCCATTCCGCCAACCCAGTGAGTAAAGCTCCTCCAAAAAAGTATTCCCTGTGGAAGTCCCTCTATCTGAGTCAAAATACTGGCACCAGTGGTTGTAAACCCCGAGCTGGTTTCAAAAAAGCTGTCAATAAAGGAAGGTATTGCTCCGCTTATAACAAAAGGAAACGAGCCGAAAAACGAAAGGAGTATCCAGCCTAAAGCAACAATAGCAAAGCCGTCACGGGCATACATGCTCCTCTTACCAGTTTTTAAAAATAGCAATGGCGCTCCTGCTAAGCCCGTTATCAAAATGCTGAGACCAAAAGCTGCGATATCCGTCCCATGATAATATACTGCAACTGCAAGCGAAGGCAACATCAATAATGCTTCGCATACCAGCAGCATACCAAGGATTCTTGCTACTATTCTAAAGTTCACTCTATATTCCTCCTGCAGAGTTAGCCGCTACCTCATTCAAGCTGGAAATGTCCTTATTCTTCGAAATAACAATAACCCTGTCACCCTCTCTGATAATATCATTACCATGAGGTATAACGACTTCTTTTTTTCTGACAATTGTCGCTATAATAACATCTTTTGGCAGTCCAAGCTTCTTAATTTTAGTATTAAGTATCGTGCTTGAGCTGTCTGCAATTATCTCTGTGATTTCAGCCTGTCCCTCTATAATTCTGTATAGAGATTCGACATTATTGCCACGGACAAATTTTAATATATGATTTGTCGTAATCAGCTTTGGACTTATCACGCTGTCAATACCCAAGCTTTTTATTATGTTGACATAGTTTACCCTGCTGACTTTTGCAATTACTTTTTTTACTCCGTTCTGCTTTGCCAGGAGTGCTGACATGAGGTTTTCCTCGTCCATTCCCGTCATAGCAATGAAGCCATCCATCTCACTGATATTCTCTGATATCAGCAATTCTTCATCAGTTCCATCTCCATGTATTACAAGTACCTCCGGCAGCATCTCTGACAGCTGCACACACTTCTCTCTGTCAAACTCGATCAACTTTACCTTAATATCCATTTCTGTAAGTATCTTTGCAAGGTAAATTGTAATTCGGCCGCCTCCTGCAATCATTACGTTTCTTATCTTCTGCGGGCACCTATCTGCCAGCTTGCAGAAATTGTACAGATTGGACGGCTTGCCTATTACATATATGCTGTCATTTTCCTTAATTACAAAATCTCCATTAGGGACAATAACCTCTTCATCTCTTATTACAACCCCAATCAGAACTGCGGAAATAAGCTTGTTGCTGATATCCTTTAAGGGTTCACCAATTATCCCCATTTCCTTTGTGGCTTTTATCTCAACCATTTTTACTCTTCCCTTGGCAAAGTTCTCTACATTGATAGCGATAGGGAAGTTGAGCACATTTGCAATTTCTTCTGCTGCTGCCTGCTCCGGATTAATAATAAGATCCAAATCAAGCTCCTCCTTTAAAAGGGAAAGCTCATGAGCATATTCTGGGTCTCTTATCCTTGCTATTGTTTGCTTGACCCCAAGCTTTTTTCCCGTAAGACAGCAGACCATGTTGACCTCGTCACTGCTTGTAACAGCAATCAGCAGATCGGTAGTATCTATTCCAGCTTCCATAAGTATATTTGTACTGACGCCGCTTCCTCTGATGCAAAGCACCTCAAGGTTCTCCTCTGCTTTACTCAAAGCAGCAAGATTCTTGTCAATAATAATCACATCATGCTTGCTCTTTGACAAGCTTTCTGCCAGGCTGTATCCGACTTTCCCGGCACCTATTATAATTATTTTCATACCTCAAGCCCCTTTAACTATTACATTCTGAAAAGAACACTGTTTTCAAAAACATTATTTAACTGTGTTTTAAGTCCTGTGACAATCTCCTCATCATCAGTCATCACTGCACATTCAAAGCTAGTAATTAACATATTCAAGCTGTTCAACCTGCTTGAGAATGAAAGTATAAATGCATGTCCATCTAATAATATAAGGTTATTTGTCAATGAGTTGTTAACTCGCACCTCTCCACCTGCTTTACAAATATTTCTCAGCAGGGTCAAGGATATATCGCCTTTAAAAAGCAGTTTTGGTATAATTACTTTACAAGAACTGCTGCATTGCTTATCAATGATTAACGAAATCATATCTTCATGCAGAGATTTAGCCCATATTCCCGAAACCATAATATCCGGTTTTGGGTTAACATTAAGTAAAGCTTCCACGGTGTCTAACAGCTGCTGTTTAGTTGCCATATAGCGAATTTTACTACTCATTATCGCACCTCCTAATTTTCTTATGATTAAGAAACACTTATGCTATAGTATCATTCTACAGATAACTGTCATTATTAGCAAGTTTAATCAATTAACAAGTTTTTACTATAAGGCTCTTCTTCTTGGATATCTGCTGAAATCTTCATACTATCTTCATATTTCTGTCTTATGATTAAAATAACCATAACTATAGCTTTTTTTAACAGGAGGTTGTACCATATGTATAACGACACTGTGCTGGACCATTTCTCAGATCCTAGAAATGTCGGGACAATACCTGATGCAGATGGAACCGGCAGCTCTGGCAATGCTTCCGATGGGGATAGGATAACAATTTATATTAAAGTGAAGGGCTCTACACTTATTGACGTAAAATGCAAGGTCTTTGGATGCGCAGCTGCAATAGCAGCAGGCAGTATGGTTACGCTCCTTGCAATTGGCAAAGGTCTGGAGGAAGCTCTGGAGATATCAAACGAAGGTGTAGCAGAGGCTTTGGGTGGCCTGCCGGAAAAGAAACTTTTGTGTTCCAATGTTGCAGCAACTGCGCTGCACAATGCGATATATGACTATAGAGAAAAGCTCTAAAGGTAAGCTTCGGCTTTTAGGAGGTGTAACAATTGATACTTACAAAGGACCAGATAAACAGATATATGAGACATATTGCAATGCCCGAAATAAGCGGCCAAGGACAGAAAAAGATTCTTGGTTCCTCGGTGGTTTTCTACTGTGAAGACTATAATAAGGAATCCCTTGCATTATATTACCTTGCAGCCTCAGGAGTGGGGCAAATTTACTGCCGCTTCAACGACGCTTCTGGCTGGGAGAAGCTTTCTGACAATCTATCGGATTTAAATAGTGATGTCAAAATCCAGCTCCTGACTGAAGAGGCTTTACAATACTCAGAGGGACAATCTGTGACTGGTATTATTGCAGGCAATCCGGGTTTTGTTAAGAAAACCTTAGAGGGCATCATAAAATCAGGCTATGATAAAAATCCTATGCCATTGATAGTATCCATGCATAATGGATGGAATGGGCTTGTACAAACTCTCACGAGCCAGGTTAATCTTGAAGAATTCATATCAGTGATGGCAGACTATGAAGATTGCAACAGCTGCTTCGGTAATTTGGGCTGCTCTGATAATCTGTCTGCCTACTTTTCGGGCTTGATGGCTGTTATTGAGCACCTCAAGCTGACTTTATCCCTTGGAAAACCGCTTTCCAACGCACTTTATTATGACCTTTCAGCTGTAGAGTTTGATTTTACCAGCAGCTCAGCTGATTTGCTTCATAAACTGCTGAGTACAAGGGTGATAGAAACCGACCTTACCCCTCTTGCTGATGCGAGGGTATTAATAATCGGCTGCGGCGGATTAGGCTCGACCGCTGCTTTTGCCCTTGCCGCCTTAGGTATAGGCAGCTTGGGGCTTGTAGATTTTGATACAGTCGAAATTAGCAATCTTAACCGACAGATTATGCACTCCACCTCGAGGATTGGCATGCCTAAGGTGCAATCAGCAGAAATATTTCTCAAGCAAATAAATCCCGATGTCAAGCTGGAAACATATAATACAAGGATTCGCAAAGGAAATGTGAATGATATCATTAGTTCATATGATATCATAATCGGAGGCCTTGATAATCTGCCAGCCAGATATATACTGAACGATGCTTGCTATGCTGCAAAGAAACCCTTGATTGAAGCCGGTGCACTTGATATTTCAGGTCTTGCAACAACTATCATTCCTGATGAGGGACACTGCTACCGCTGTATCTTCCCAGAGACTGAAGATAATAATTCAGTGCCTTCCTGCTCCGAAACAGGCGTATTGGGCCCTGTGCCGGGGATAATGGGGATCGTAGAAGCAGCAGAAGCAATAAAACTTCTGACAGGTACCGGAAAGTCACTTAAGAACAGGATACTTCTTTTTGATGTATTTGAAACCGACATTTATGTTGCCTCTCATGAAAAAAATAAATATTGTGAATTATGTGGGAATATATAAAGAATCCGTCAGATATGAGATACAAGACTCGAGGCCCGAGAAAGTCAGGGTATTCCTTACGGGTATAGGTACGAAAACCACGGAATACACGGATGTTCCACGGAATCACACGGTAACTAATATTATTTATCCGCCGTGAATTCAGTGGGTTTCAGTGTCTTCAGTGGTTCCCGTCGATTCGTTCCCTTATTACGTTTTTTATTTATTACAGCTGCTGAAACAGAACTGTTGAAAGGTAGCGCTCCCCAGTATCCGGCAGAAGTACAATAATGTTTTTCCCTGAGTTTTCAGGTCTCTTGGCAACCTCGGTTGCTGCATGCAGTGCAGCTCCTGAGGATATACCCATCAGCAAGCCTTCTGTTCCCGCAAGCTTTCTAGCGGCAGCAAAAGCTTCTTCATTTTTCACTCTGAAAATCTCATCAATAACGTCTTTATTCAGTATGACAGGAACAAAACCTGCTCCTATTCCCTGAAGCTTATGAGGACCCGGGTTGCCCCCTGATAATACAGGAGAGTCATCTGGCTCCACTGCGATAATCTTTATATTCGGGTTCTTAGCTTTAAGTGCTTCGCCAACTCCCGTGATAGTTCCACCAGTACCAACTCCGGCGATGAATATATCTACCTGACCATCTGTATCTCTCCAAATCTCTTCTGCAGTTGTACTTCTGTGAATCTCCGGGTTAGCCGGATTCTTAAACTGCTGTGGCATAAAAGCGGCAGGAGTTTCTGCAACCAGTTCTTCAGCTTTCTTTATTGCCCCTTTCATTCCTTCAGCGCCGGGAGTAAGGACCAGCTCTGCTCCAAGTGCTGAAAGGAGGCTTCTCCTTTCAATGCTCATTGTATCCGGCATAGTAAGAATAAGCTTATACCCCTTTGCTGCCGAAACAAATGCCAGAGCTATTCCAGTATTGCCGCTTGTAGGCTCGATTATTACTGTATTCTTATTAATAAGCCCCTTATCTTCAGCGTCTTTAATCATTGCATAGCCTATTCTGTCCTTGACGCTTCCTCCAGGATTGAAATATTCGAGCTTGGCAATAATTTTCCCATTGACGCCATTTTGCTCATTGTAATTCACAATTTCCAGAAGTGGTGTATTACCTATAAGTTCAGTAATACTTTTTGATACTTTTCTCATGATTATTTACCTCCAAAATAAATATTATTTTTCCTATTTGAATAGTATGCTTTTGTTTAAAAAATTATATGTAATACATATCAGCTTGTTTGTTTGTCATCTTTTTATATTCATTCATCAAATCTTCCAAATTGATCTTATCTACTACGTCATTGATACTGGAATTTATTGTGTTCCAAACCTTTTCCCTTATACAGTCTTCAATTTTATCGTTGGTTTTTTCCTCCAAGCTTTTCTCATCTATTATAGAAAGATTCCCCTCCAGAGCCCTTAACACCGCACCAACGGTAATGCTTGCAGGTCTATCCGCTAATGCATACCCACCCTGCGCTCCTTTGATGCTATTGATTAATCCTGCTTTTCTCAGTGTCGAGAAAACCTGCTCCAGATAACCTTCAGATACGTTCTGCCTTTCGGCTATGCTTTTCAAGGATAAATGATCTCCTGCCGAATATACAGCAAGGTCAACCATTGCTCTCAATCCATATCTGCCTTTTGTCGAAATCTTCATTTGCATCTCCCACTATACCCATAGGTTTTATTCTATATTTATTATATCACCCATATTTATCTAATGCAAGCACTTTTATTATGCCTTGTCTTTAAACAATACCAGTCTAGCTGAATTTCCTACAACAAAGACTGAACCTGCATTATGCACCAAAGCACCTGCTACCGGTCCGAGCAGACCCCAAGCCGCCAGCAGCACAGCAGTGAGGTTTATTATTGTTGATAGCATCAGATTAATATTAATAGTTCTTACTGTCTTTCTGCTAAGAGCAAACACAAATGGAAGTTTACTTAAATCATCCTTTAAAAGAGCGACATTAGCCGCTTCAATGGCAGCGTCAATGCCCTTCTGTCCCATGGCAACCCCCACATCTGCGCTGACTAATGCAGGTGCATCATTTATTCCATCCCCTACCATAAGAACCTTATCGCCGTTCTGCTTTAAGCCATTGACCTTATCCAGCTTTTGGTCCGGAAGAAGTTCATAATAGTAATCCTCGATATGCACTTTAGAAGCAATACTTGCAGCTGTATCCTTATTGTCACCTGTCAGGAGCAATATATGCTCAACATATTGGTAAAGCTCTTTAACGATGCTGCCAGCATTTTCTCTTACTGCATCCGATACCTGTATAATGCCAATAATTTCACCCTTGAAATATACATAGCTATTATTTGCCGCTTCAAGTTCAGGCAGATCAAAGCTATTATTATCAGAGGCCTGTCGGATAAAGTTCAAATTGCCTACATGAACCATATCCTTATTTATTCGCCCTTCAACACCTAATCCACGATGATATGAAAACTCGTTAACTTCCAATAATGAGATTTCTCCAGTCTGAGCCCTCTTCACAATTGCATCAGATACCGGATGGGAGGAATGTACCTCAAGACTTGCAGCCAGTTGTAACACTTCATCATCTGTATGTGTGCCAAGTGCAAATATTTTTTCAACCTGCAATTCACCCTTGGTAATAGTACCTGTCTTATCAAAAGCAATGATATTGATTTTATTTACTTTCTCAAAAACATCTGCATCCTTTATAAGTACGCCTTGTCTTGCTGCATTGCCTATAGCTGCAACAATGGCTGTAGGCGTCGCCAATACAAGCGCGCAAGGGCAGAATACAATTAGTATGGTTACTGCTCTGATAATGTCCCCAGTCACAAAGTAAGTTAAAGCTGCAAAGGTCAAACTGCTTGGTACAAGCCAGTTAGCCCATTTGTCTGTAATCCTTACAATCGGTGACTTGGTTGTTTCAGCCTGCTGCACCAGATGTATGATCTTTGAAATAAGTGTATCCTCCGAGGCCTTTGACACTTTTATCTCCAAAGAACCATTCTGGTTCATGGTGCTGGTGTATACTTCGTCACCAACTCCTTTTTCCGCAGGTACAGATTCACCTGTTATGGATGACTGATCCACTGATGAACTGCCGTTTACCACTATCCCGTCAGCAGGAATACTCTCCCCTGGCCTTACAAAAACAATATCGCCTATAGCTATTTCCGAGAGTGGCTTGTTGATATACTCATCCTTTACCTTAACCATTGCTGTGTCTGGTACAAGCTTCCTGAGCTTTGCTACTGCATTTCTCGATTTTGCCACTGTCCAATTTTCCAATAATTCGCCCAGCATCATTATGAATACAACTTCACCTGCTGCAAAATACTCTCCAATTGCCAGGGATGCAATTAATGCGATACTTACCAGAAAACCGACCTTCATATCTCGACCCTTGATAAAGGCTATCATAGCATTTTTTATAATAGGATATCCCCCAAGCACTGCTGCAATAATCGCCACATCGAATTCCACCAATTCCTTGAACCAGCCAAACCAGCTCGCTATAACAAAGAACCCGCACACTGCCGTTAAATAATGCTCCTCATATCTTTTAAGGTGTCCCATAGTATCCCCCCCTGCTTTAGAAAGCTATCCAATGCCTTTTTAAAGCTGAGTAGTTCTCTTTATATCTACTCAACACTATCACAATAATAATACCATATCCAAAGAAGTAGGATAAGATTTAAAAATAAAAGGATATAGCAACATTCCCGTTACTATATCCATAGAATCATAAGTGGTGACCCATAGGGGATTCGAACCCCTGTAGCCGCCGTGAGAGGGCGGTGTCTTAACCGCTTGACCAATGGGCCTTGGTGGTTAACTAGAAACGTTTGAACTTGAATGCTGCTCTGTTAAATACTGAAGCTATACCTTTGGGAAATGCCTCACTGAAATTTAATATATCCAGGAGAAAATGCCGTGTTTCTGAAACACCATCTCTATTGAAGCTGCCATAGCAAGTTGCACAATAGGTATAGATAGTACCCAGGTCTTTCTCCTTGAGTTTTTCCACAAGCTTTTGCGGAATATCCTTATCTCTGCATGCCACTAGGCCGCCCAACCCACAGCATTGTACATCCTGAATCAGATTCAGCCTTGCATCCTTCCCAATTAATTTTGAAATATTGTTTAAAAGCTCCATATCTTTACGGTCCGGACATGGTATAAAAACATTATAGCAGCTGTTAATCCTGTCATTTCTTATTCCTAATTCATAAAGCTTGGAATAGATATCTACAACCTCAACCTCCAATTTATCCTTCAAAAAGTAATAACAATTCGGGCAGACAGTAACCAACTGCCTTACCCCCATCGCAGCCAATCTTTTATTGATTCCGCCTACTATACTTTCCGCTTCTTTGTTCATGCCCAGCTCTGATATCGGCTTGCCGCAGCAGTCAAATACAACCCCTGCATCAAGCTTATCCTTGAGAAGCTCAATTAGTTTTGTAGCAGCATTTGGGAAGAATGAAGGAAAGTTGCAGCCAGGGAACAATACTGTTTCCTTCTTGCCTCCACTGTAATTCTTAAATAGGTAATTTCTTTTTTCCAACAGAACACTTGAGTAAAACTTCCTTTCTAACCTGCGCTCACTATGTCTCTGCTCTCTAAGCTCCAGCACCAGCTTCCTTCCATCTATTCCTGCCGGGCACTTCGAGCTGCAATCTCCACAAAGTAGACATTCATAACACAGATCAGGTTTTTTCTCTTTAAGCTCTGATAAATCAATATCGTTCTTTTTAAGAAATTCACAATTTTCCTTGCAGTTGCCACACTTTATGCAATCCTCAATATCCATGCTTATTCTCCTATATAAAGTATCTATTCTCCATCATACCCAGGTAGTCCAGGCTAAGGTAGTCTTTTATTTTTTTAAAAGTATCATCATTTTTTATCAGCTTATCTTTACTGCTATACTGCACCCACGCCATTGAACACCACGTAATGCCGCGCAGACAGTTAAAAGGCAGATATAATTGCACTTTGTCAAGCAGCTCGTTAAACCGGTCAGCTTCACCAGTCTTTTCAGCATATTTCTTCAGAAACTCTGACTGTTGTTCATTAGTAAGTATTATATCTGTCTTCCAAAAAGTAGTCGTTGGAGCAAGAAAGTGTGCCAAATCCTGTGCAGCCTCCCCAAGTATCGACTTTTCCCAATCAATTAAGCAGCATTTCTCCATATCATCATTAATTATGAAATTTCCCGAATTCACTTCTGTATTTATTATGCAGAGCTTCTTATCCCTGCCCTCCGCCTTGGAGAGTTTGCTTTCAATAATATGAATCAGCCTGCTAATTATGTTTTTTACTTCTTTATCAGCTGTAGAAGAATTTATGTACACTTCTGCCATGGTTTTGCATTCGTCCAGCATCGCCCCCAATGGATTGGATGGTTTGACCAGGAATTCTGCATTTTCAATGCTGCATTTATGTATATCTGCAAAAATTGAGGCTGCCTTGGCCATATCCACATTATAGTCTAATGCGCGTCCTTGCAGGTACTGCATTACAAGCACTCCGAAGGGCAGCATGTCCTTGGCATCGTCCAGATAGTAGGCCTTTGGCGTTCGCTGAGTCCTCTCCAGTGCTTTTAATGCCTTATATTCATACTCTATCTGGTTTTTCAACTTCATCTGGCTTGCTGTGTTTACTCGGAATACAAACTTGTCTCCCGAATCAGGGTGATCAAATGTGTAATTAATGTTATACTCTCCTCTGGCCAGGGGTTCGAGTACCAATCCCATATTGCTTTTTATATTCATCCCTGCCTTGAACCGGTCACTGTTCACATATTTATTCAGCGTTATTTCCATATGCTTTATATTCTCCTTCAGCCTCACACTCCAGCAATCCTGCCTCAATCAGAAACATCCTGGTGTAATTTGGTATCTGACTGAACTTTATTTCATTCATATCAATCATAAACTGCAGATCTTTAAAAGTATCAATGTCGTACCATTCCTTTATAAGTGAATAACTCACACCCAAAGTCCTAATGTGCTGCAGGGTGTTTTCAAACACAGATTTTACACCATAGAAAGTATTATCAAATACTTCATTATAGGCTTTTGTCATGCCAATCAGGTAATATCCCCCATCAAGCGTAGGTCCTATTACTATTTCATTGTCATCCAGCAGCTTTAGAGCAGTGTTGAGCATTTCTTCCGATACCGTAGGAATATCGGTTCCAATAAGCAGACACTTGTCATAGCCCTCACTCAAACACTCCTTGATAGCCTGATGCATTCTATTCCCCAAGCCCCCATCGCACTGCGGTCTTAGTAGAGCTTCACTGCCTAAAATTGCACTAAGCTTATACCTATATTTTTCTGGTGTAAAGTATACAAATACATCTGCATCAACTAATGCAGCAGTTTCATATATATCTTTTAAGAAGCACGTATGCAGCTTAGCACATTGCTCCGGCGTGAAATGAGTCTCCAGCCGTGTTTTAGTTTTGCCAGGCAACGGTACTCTTGTCATCAGTATTAGTGCACTTTTCATCAGTTACCTCACGTCCTTGTATATCTGGTATAATTCCTCTGGGCTTTTACCTAACCAATACAGTATTTTCATTCTATGCATAAAGAGAATAGTACGCAAGATACCCTTCTTCTCAAACCTTCTTGCCGACGTCACAATAGTATTCTTCAGCAGTTTTATCTTGACCGCCTTCCTCAGCCTATTGGAAAACTCCATATCTTCCATAATCGGAATATAGAGAAATCCACCCGTGCTGTGAAATATATCCTTTCTTACGAACATGCCCTGATCACCGAAAATAATGCCAAAAAGCTTTACTCTAAGGTTCGACAAATATGCAATAATTGAAAGCAGCCATTGCTTCTTGTCAAATTTCATAGTGAAGCAACCAGCCGCAAATCCTGATGCTATAGCTTCCTGTACACTCTTTAATGCATTCCTTTCCAGAATGCTGTCACAGTGTAAAAACAGCAGCACATCACCAGTCGCGTGCTCTGCACCCTTATTCATCTGTATGCCTCTGCCTATGTCTGAACTGATTGCAATATAGTTCGACGGTATCAGCTCTTGTGTGCCATCCTTGCTTCCACCGTCTACAAATATTACTTCCTTGTCTCCCTTAAGCTCTTTCAACATCTCCACCAGCTTGCATATGCTTTTTGACTCATTTAAAATTGGGATTATTATTGAAGTCTTCATTTATTCCCCCGACATTATGCATTCAACAGGAATGTTTATAAAAACCTCCTGCCCAATGTTATATTCGCTATTCCCACTCAGAGCAAGTATATTGAGAGGTGTGCCATTAACCAGAACCGAATAATTCATTTTTTCTCCCATGAAAAACTTGCTCTGGATTACCCCCTTAATATAATCAACTGCAGCAATGCTGCTTACACCAATTGATTCAGGCCTCACTGCATATATAATATTCTTATCTATACCTTCATCCGAAAATTCCAAACCAATCTGAGAATAAAACCTGCCACTCCTTCTATACCCTTCAATTAAGTTCAAATCTCCCATAAATCTTGCTACGAATAGGTCCGCTGGTGATTTGTAAACCTCAGCCGGTGTGCCGCACTGTGCCGCAGTGCCATCGTGCAAAACCAATATATTGTCCGAAAGCTGCATTGCCTCTTTTCTATCATGTGTGACCATAATTGTAGTCATTTCAATTTGTTTCTGCAGTCTTTTAATGAATTCACACATTTCGCTTCTCAGATTTGTATCCAAATTGGAAAAGGGTTCATCCATGAGAATTGCTTTAGGTTCAGCCACAAGTGCCCTTGCAATTGCCACCCTTTGCTTTTGGCCCCCTGAGAGTTCATGGGGATATTTGTCCCCCATCCCGCTGAGCTGAACCAACTCAAGGTATTCCAATGCAATACTTCTTTTTTTCTTTTCCTCCATACCCTTCATCTTAAGGCTGAACTCCACATTGTCCCTGGCATTCAGATGAGGAAACAGCAAATAGTCCTGAAAAACCATAGCTATGCTGCGCTTCTGAGTCAGTGTATTTGAAATATCGCATTGTTCCAACGTAATCTTGCCACTATCCTGTTTTATAAGACCTGCAATTATCTTTAGCAAAGTAGTCTTTCCGCAGCCTGATTCCCCCAGAATGCTTAGAAACTCCCCTTTATTAACCTGAAAGCTTATCTTGTCCAGTATTTTTTTGTTATTATAGCTTTTTTCAATTGCTTCAACGGCTAAATAATACATATTTCTCACCTACAAATTTATATAATAATCATTTTTGTTATTTCCGCTCAAATATCTTTCTATTAAAAACGTTGCAATCATTGCTGTTAAGATAAAAACCATACTGTATACCGAAACCTCAGACCTGTTCCCGCTTTGCATAACCGGAAACAAGAGTATCGGAAGAGTCTTTATCGTACCTCCCCCAATTAGAAAAGTCAGCAGGTACTGGCTGAAGGATACAATAAATACAAGCACAGCAGATAAAGACAACGCCGGTTTCATATTTGGCAAATATATATGCAATATAACATCAAAGGTGTTTGCCCCGAGTATCTTTGCCTGCTCACCCAGCCCCCTGCCCAGAAGATCAAAATTGGAGGTAAGTATTTTAATTGCATAAGGCACAGTAGGTATCAGCTGACACAATACAACCCCAATAAAGGTATCAGTGAGTCCCCATTTGAGATAGACAAGATGAAGCCCTATCGAAATGCTTATGGAAGGGATTATTAGCGGCATAAGGAGCATTATCCAAATAAAAGTTCTTCCCTTAAAAGCATATTGTGATATAGCAAATGCAGCAGGCAGGCTGACAGCCATTGCTAAAAGCGTTACTGAAATAGAAATACCCAAGCTGATTGCCAGTGAAAGAATAAATTCCTTTTGCCCCAATATCTGCTGCCAAGTATTCAACGAAAGCTGCTGGGGTAAAATATTAGGCCACTGAAGCCTTTGAGTCAGAGACCATAAAAACAAGAATATCAACGGGATTGTTATGCATGCTCCCATAATAAACAATATTGTCTTTTTCATAACCGCTCCAATATGTATTTAAATTATATTCTTCATATCAGCCATAGCTTTTACTGCTTTGCTGTATGCATATAAAGCCAATAAGCATATAACCGTTATAAGAATATTCACAGCCATCGTTTCCGGCCTATTCTTCAGATCTGGAGATAAATAACTTATATATCCCAGTACAGGCAATGCCTTTGGATATGATGGGCCAATCAGAAAAGGCACTTCAAATGCTCCAAAGTTAAAAGCGAATAGTATTGAGAAAGTAGATAGGATAGATGGCAAGGTAAGGGGCACAAGTACGTTCATAATATACTGCAGTTCGCTGGCGCCAAGATTGTAGGCTGAATCGTAAAACTTAGCGCCTATTGTTTTCATTGTTGCATATAGTACTAAAGCTGCGAAAGGAACTTCCTTCCACACATAAGTTATGATTATCCCCATGCCCATGCTGTCAAAGACCATTTGCGGAAATGCTTCCTGACCGTGCAGCAGTCCCATAGTCCCCATTACTCTTGACAGACCACCGCTCTGTGAAAACATGAGGAAAACTAAAAATGCCGCAGTGAAATGGGGTATGAGCAGAGGAAGTCTCACCAGCTTTTGCACCAGTGCCTCTTCCTTTGTCTTTGAAAGTGCGTAGGCAGCAATAAACCCAAGTATTATAGTTAACACTGTCGATATCACAGCTGTCTGCATACTGAAAATCAGCGAATCCAGAAAAGTCCTATCTTTCAATACAGAGAAAAAATATTTCAAAGTAATACTGTTCAATCCAAGGGCAGGAATATACCCAAGGCTTTGTACTACTAATATGAAAATTGAAAGCAGCATCGGCAGTACAAACAACACCGCCAAAGGAGCCAATAAAATATACGGCATCAATTTATCTTTGAACATATAGGTTATTTCTTCTCCCCTGCAATATTTTTCATCCATAACTCTTCTATCTCAGGCACATGCTTTGAAGGAATCTCTGGCGCCCTGTGTTCTGCAAGCTCCTGCTGATCCATAGCCGCACTTCCCAGATCAAGTTCTGAGAGCTTTGCTTTTTCATCTTTGCTTAGACTTGTGGGGTCAAAGACCGGCAAATCGCCCCAGTTCTGAGGCTCCAACTTGGATAGCTGTGCATCGAAGCTTTCAAGAAAATTCGCGACAACCAAAGCACCAGCCTTATTTCCGGCATTTTGTGGTACTGCTAAAAAGTGTGTATTGCTTATAGTTCCTTCTTCCAGCACAAAGGTTTTTGTATCTTTGGGGAATACTCCCTCTATAACATCTCCAGAAGGCTTTAAAGGCATATATGTCATCGTCATCAAGACTTCACCATCAGCAAACATGCTGTCCAACTGGCCAATAGTCGAGGGGTAGGTATTACCCTCTCTCCACAAATACGGTTTGACGCTATTTAGAAAATCCCATGCAGGCTGCAGGCTGCCTTTGATTTCCTTGTCGTCTATGCTCATATATTGCTGATACCCGCCAGTTGTCATGTACATAATATTTCTTACAAAAGCACTTCCGGTGAAATCCGGCGGAGCAGGGTAGGTAAACTTGCCCGGGTTCTGTTTTACAAACTCCACCAGCTCATTCAGATTCTTAGGTGGATTTTTCACCTTGCCGCTGTCATACACCAATACCAGCTGCGCCCTTCCATAAGGCACCTCATAACCCTCTGTAGGATAGCCGAAATCCAAAGTGTTGTCTGGTGTATTTGGATTTACATATTTATTGAAATTAGGAAGCTTTGTGGCAAAAGGTCCATACAACATTCCATTTTCCTTTGCTGCATAGAAGTTTTCCCCATTTATCCAAAGCAAATCTATGCTTCCTTTTTCCTTGCCGGCCTGCTTCTCGCTTGCCAGCTTGTTCATGAAATCTTCTGCATTCATCGGAACTCTATTGATTTTAATCCCGTAATTTCTTTCTACGTTTTCAGCAGCATAGCTATCTATCCAGTTATTTATTCTTGTGTCTCCGCCCCACATATAGAAGTTCACAGCAGTACCCTCAGCAGCTTTGGTTATTTCATCCCAAGACATATCGTCCAGATCTGCTGAACCAACATTTGTCTTATTAGAACAACCAGCTGTGCTAAATAAAGAAAGTAATGCGATAATTGCCATATATAGTATAATACTCTTTTTCATCTAATACCCCCACTAACTGGTCTTCTTTTGCCTCTCATTCAGAGCCAAGGCAACAGTTCCCAATAGTAAAACGGTCACAATGATTGCATTTATTATAGAAAAGCTGATCCCCGTTGCCTTTATACCTTCCCTCACAATAGCGGCAGGTACAATTGCAAGCCGGTCAAAACCTAGAACTATAAATGCTGCAATTGAACACACAATTAAATTGACCACCGTAGATTTGAGATTTAGCCTATCTACAAACTTATATTCATGCCTTAAAGCCCCGATTACTAAAACTAAAAGAAACACTAAAGCCATGAGCAGCGGTATTATATACCCGATATTCATCCTCATTTCCAGCCAGGTGTTTTGAAATGCCATCACTGCTGCAAGCATCCCCCATATAAAACTGTTATAAAGCAGCTTCACAATCCTCATCAACAACTTGATAAGCCTCCCAGTAAAATCAATATAGGTACGAGATTTACTCCCGCACCTGATGCTTTTTAGCGCTGAAAATTCCAGTCTTCCGATTACTCGGCCAATCTGAAAATAACTGTAACTGTTGTTCCATCCTTCGGCAATACATCTTTGTTGCTTGTGAACTTCACTGTATCTGACTCGCCGAATGCATAGCTTGAGTTACTTGTTATACCCACTGGGCAGCTGTCAAGACATAAGATGCAGCCGGTGTTTTTAGACTTTGCATTTTCGATGTTTCCGCCAAATCTGATATCCATTGGTCTTGGGTCACTGGAAATAATAATATCATTGAAAGGAATCTCCTTGCCAAGGCCTTCCCAAGTAACA
Organism: Clostridia bacterium; assembly: GCA_035628995.1. Taxonomy (NCBI): domain Bacteria; kingdom Bacillati; phylum Bacillota; class Clostridia; species Clostridia bacterium. The sequence goes on from DASPIR010000034.1 coordinate 219,001, forward strand.
AATACATTAAGCTTTGTTCCTTCGATTTTTACGCCCTTTCCTTTGTCATCCAATTTAACGTTATTTGCGCCCTTAGCTCCAATAGATGCCAATGCATCATTGAAATCCTTTTCACTTCCTATTGCTCTCAATACTGACTTCTCACCATTTGAACCATCCTTGAACACTACTCCGTGCCTGGTTGCTTCTGTAAAATACTTTCCATTAACTGTTGTCAGAAGGCTAACTTCCTTCTTGTCCTTATCTACAACCATTGCCTCGCTGCTTGCGGGTGCTGCCGGCTTTCCAGTACAACCCGCTACCAGAGCTAACACTAATAAAATACATAAAGAAATTGATAATACCTTTTTCATTTTTGTTTCTCCCCCTTGCTCTTGTTGTTTAATATTGCAATAAATGCTGCTTTACCAGCATTTACAACATACTATAATAAAACGTTTTCATTAGGCTCTACATTTGCCTCATTAATGGCCTTTCCCTGTATACCTCGAAGTGTGATCTTTTTCTTTGCATAGTAGGATATTATAGACAGCGCAAGCAATGCGAAGATTGAACAAATGAATTTCCATGAGTAAATGTCAACTGCCTTATCTCCCAGATTCGTATATACCAAAACCCCGGGGATGATACCCAAAACTGTAGCTGTTATAAAATCTCTATATCTTATCTTTGACAATCCTGCACCATAGCTAATAATATCAAAAGGTATCAACGGTATGAATCTTAAAACAAGTATAAGAAGAAAGCCCCGCTTTTCTACTCCGTCCTCAAACCATTGAGCTTTATGCTTTATCAGTCTTTCAACCACATCTCTGCCAAAGTTCCTTGAAATGTAAAAGGATAACGTACCTCCAAATGCTGCGCCAATTATCGTATATATCGTACCCCAATACAGACCGAATACCACTCCCCCTGCTATTGCCAGTATGGAGTCAGGAAACAGTGTTAATGGAATCAACGTAAACATAAGAATATATATGACAGATGCAAACACCCCAAATGAGAGAATGTAACTTTTTACACCTTCCAATGTAGTATTTTTATATAACCCACATATATTGCAGAGTAATAGTAATGCAGCCAGAACCAAAAATATAATAATTAGCTTCTTATTTTTCATACCATCACTTCTCGCAATTACTAGTCTGCTAAACATAAACAGCCATTAATAAGATATCATAAAACAAATGTTCAAAGTACACATATAGATATTTATTATCTTCCGCTATGTCTTCATTGATTTTATCTATTCGAAGCATGTGCCGTAATATGCTATAATTGCAGCGTTGTATTATATAATACTATGTAGGGGGTATGATTGTCTTATGGATAAGAATAGAATAAATCTTATGATAAAAGTCGGGGTATTGGCAGCTTGTATTCTGGCATACTTGTTTGTTAAACCCTTGAATACTGCGATAAATCAGGCATTTTTCATGCTTAGGATGGTAAACGTTGATGCTATAAAGGAATATATCTTATCCTTTGGGATATGGGCTCCGATTATTTCTTTCTTGTTGATGGTTTTCCAATCACTAGTTGCACCGCTGCCAGCGTTTGTGATCACATTTGCAAATGCAGGCTTGTTCGGATGGTGGAAAGGTGCGATTTTATCTTGGTCCAGCGCAATGGTTGGTGCAATTCTGTGCTTTTGCATAGCAAAGTTTTATGGTCGTAATGTTGTTGAAAAGCTCACAAGCAAATACGCCTTGGAAAGTGTGGATGCCTTCTTTGATAAGTACGGGAAATATGCAATACTTATTGCCAGATTGCTGCCTTTTATATCCTTTGATATAGTCAGTTATGCAGCAGGCCTGACCTCAATGAGCTTCTGGTCATTCTTCTGGGCAACAGGACTTGGACAGCTGCCGGCGACAATCGTATATTCCTATGTAGGCGGTATGCTGGTAGGAAGCGTCAAGACCTTTGTAATGGGGCTCCTAATGCTCTTCGCATTGAGCATCCTGGTATTCATGATTAAGCAAATATGGCAAGAGAAAAATAAACTACAAGTAAAAGTGAATAAATAATAATAAAAGCGAGGCAGTTCACACAGTGAACTGCCTCGCTTTTATTATTACTGCTGTTGTTGCGTTTTATTCGTTGCATTCCGCCATTTTAGCACATTCAGAAACGCCTTTATCCATCGCTTTGGCACAAGCAGCAACTGACTTGCCGCCTTTTTCCGTTGCCATGACAGATACTGCATTATCAGCAAATACTGATATTGAGGTAGCGGTCATAATCATAACTGCCAAGGATACTGCAATCAGCTTCTTCATAGTTAATACCTCCAATACATTGTGTTTATTTTGCTTCCTATATATCTATGCTAAACGGAGGGTACCATTTATCATAGATTCATTATAATTCAATAATATGGAGGTTTTATGAAGAAAACATTACATCTTTCTTGTATAATCTGTAATAGAAAAATGGTTTTACTTCAGTATCCCCTGAGTTTTGAATCATTTTTGTTTCCAGTTTTGAGAAACCACCTTTCTCTACTACTCTCTGAGAAGGAAAATTATCAAGCTCTACAATAGCAATTAGATATTCAATTTCTGTATTATTGAAAACCCATTCAGTCATAGCTTTTGCAGCTTCACTAATGAAACCTTGGTTACAATATTCCTCTGAAATATAATATGCAATTTCAATTTCGTTATCTACTTCTTCTTTTGGCCCGATTCCAACAAGCCCAATGATTTTACCATCTGTCTTGAGTGATACAGCTAACATGATTCTAATACTCCGAGGATCAGGAACTAAATAACACTTCTCAAACCATTTTATCCCTTCTTTTAGATTTTCTACCGAAACTCCCCAGTCTGGCATCCATTTTAGAACATATTCCTGATTACATATATTGTGGAGCTCGTTAGTATCTGCCTGCTTGAACTGTCTCAAATTAAGCCTCGCTGTTTCAATTTGTATCGTCATTAATATCCCTCTTCTCATAGTCTTAAGCTGCCATTTCTTATCTCTATTACTTCTCCAATAAAGCTTACTTCATCTCCATTTACTGCTATTCCATCACAATCACTGCAACAATATATTCTTGTATCTCTTTGGCAACCCAGCCACATCAATACTTTTTGACATCAATATGCTGCCTGCACTGACTCCAATCAACACACCACCGTTTAGAACGCATCAACAAATGCCAGTAATTAACCTGCACTAAAAACTCTATTTCAATCTCTTATAATATACTAGCTCTGGATCGCCCTCATCCAACCCCTCAATATATCCACAGCTTACATAACCACAACTAGACAATAACCCCTGCATTGCTAGGTTTGATTTGTTTGTTGAAGTAAAGACTTTCTCTGTAGTACATACTTTCTCAACATGTTCAAGAAGGTGAGTGCCGACCTTCAGCCTTCTGTAAGAGTTATCAACAACCAATAAGCCTATAAATCCATTTTCATAAAAAGTATAGTTCAATATAATAAACCCGACAATCTTATCTTCTGCTATAGCCTTATAACACTCGTTTCTCAGTATTGACTCCGCAATAAACTTCCCTCTTGTTCTAAATCCATAAATAGACTCGTCAATATCCAGGATAGTATTAAATTCATCTATATTTGCTTGGCATACTATAATGGACTTCTCCATCTTTTCCATATAATCACTTCCTCAAAAACTAAGATGATATGTACAATTCATGAAAGCTAGTCAATTATTGTTTATTCTTGCCTTATATTTCGCAGGTTTCATTCCATATTATACCACATACTTGCATATATGGTAAAAAGCGTGGATGGCTAAATAGAAAACAGGATGTAGATTTATAATCTACATCCCAGCTATTCTGTGTCCTTAAAAAGAATAGTATCTGACATTAGGAGAATCTAAAGTTTATCTATGTCGCTTTTTGATCCGATAACTACCAAAATGTCATTGTTATTAACAATATAATCAGCTGTAGGTGACACATTTATCTTATTTCCGTTTTTTATTGCAATGATATTAATGCCATGCTTCACTCTAACATTCAATTCTTTCAATGTCTTGCCCTCCCAACGCTTAGGCGGGTTTATTTCTATAATTGTATAATCCGGCGATAACTCAATATAGTCAATTATATTGGTAGAGACCAGATTATGCGCAGCTCTTACACCCATATCCAGCTCAGGGAATACTACCCTATCAGCTCCCAGCTTAGTCAATACTCTTGCATGCAGTTCATTTTGAGCTTTGGCAAGTATATACTTTATCCCCATCTCCTTAAGCATCTGTGTCACAAGAATACTAGACTCCAGGTTTCTGCCGGTAGAAACGACTGCCGCATCGAAGTTCTTTATCCCCGCCGCTTTTAAGACATTTTCATCAGTCACATCTCCAACTATGGCATATGTAATATGGTTAGATATACTCTGTATCAAACCCTCATTTTCATCTATCGCCAGTACTTCGTGCCCTAATTCATAGAGGGTCTTTGCCACGCTTTGTCCAAACCTGCCAAGACCCAGTATCACAAATGACTGCATAGAAATCCTCCTGCTTACCCTACCATTACTTTTGCTTCGGGATATTTAAGCCTTACCTCTGATTTTTGCATTCTCACAGTAACTGCCATAACCATGGTTAGAACACCCACTCTTCCCAGAAACATTGTAATAATCAGTGCTGCCTTGCCTACACTGCTGAGTATCGGGGTGATCCCCAGGGATAATCCTACAGTTCCGAATGCGGAAGTCGCTTCAAACAAATACTCTGTCAATGTTGCCTTCTCAGAAATGGATAATACAAGTGTTGTGCTAATAACAACAACAAGACCTAATACGAAAACAGCCAGAGATCTAAGTATAATATCAATCTCCACTCTCTTTCTAAATATATTAACTTCTCTGCGCCCTCGCAGAACTGAAATTACAGAAAACAAAAGTACACCTGCAGTAGCAGTCTTAATCCCACCGGCTGTTGATCCTGGTGATCCGCCTATAAACATAAGAACAATAGTCATCAGCTTTGAAGCATTAGTCAAATCAGGCAGGGATAAGGTGTTAAAGCCTGCTGTCCTTGGAGATACCGACTGAAACATTGATGCCAGTATTTTTCCTTTGAAGCTGAGAGGCTGCAAAGTTTTAGCGTTTGAATACTCCATCGCCAGAAAAAATATGAATCCGAAGATTAACAATATGGCTGTCACCACTAGAACCAATTTAGTATGCAGTCTTAGCCCATAAAAGTTCCTAGTTTTGTATACGTCCTCCCAAACAGCGAAGCCCAATCCCCCTATAATAATTAATGACATAATCGTAATGTTTACCATAGGATCCTCCACGTAGGACGTAAGGCTGGAAAACTGCCCGTAATCTCCCATAAGATCGAAGCCTGCATTACAGAATGCTGAAATCGAATGAAATATTCCTCTGTAGATACCGTTTTTTAATCCAAACTGGCCCACAAACCTTATAGACAGGATAATTGCTCCTAAGCCTTCAAAGATAAGGGTACCTAATAGAATATCTTTGATAAGCTTAACCATACCTTGGGGGCTATTCTGGTTTAAGGACTCCGCAATAAGTAATCTCTCTTTGAAAGAAATTCTGCGCCCTATCACCAGTGAAAACAGTGTTGCTAAAGTCATGAAGCCCAAACCGCCCACTTGTATAAGCGTGAGAATAACTATTTGTCCAAAGACAGACCAGTGTATATAGGTATCCACAACTACCAGTCCTGTAACACATACTGCCGATGTTGCTGTAAAAAGTGCATTGATAAAACCTATACTGTGTCCATCCTTTGATGAAATGGGGAGATTCAGCAATATGCTTCCAACAACTATAATTGCGGCAAATCCTATAACGATTGCTTGTGTTTGATTTATCTTAAAAAGTCTCATTACTTTTCACTATCCAAGTTAACAAGATTAAGTGCAGCAAATGCACTGTTAATAGCAATATCTATACCCACTTGTTCAAACTTCTTGGCATATTTAGGGTTATTTACCTTTGTTATTGTCTTTTTATTACTAAAATTGTTCTTTATATATAAACAAGATTCGAGGTTATCGAGATCATTATCCATTAGAGCTATGAATACATCCGACTCTGAGACACTGGGCTGTGAAAGGACATCTGCGTCTGAACCTGCACCTGAGATAGTTTTTACCCCAAGTTCTTTAAACCTTTTCATATTAGCTCCACTTTCCTGCCTGATAATATTTACTCTATGATTAAATAACAGGAGAATTCTCGCTAGAGCAAAGCCTAGTTCGCCTCCTTCAATAATTGTCACTACCATTTGAAGTCCCCCCCACCATTTAACTATTAAATATTAGATAAGTCTTATAAAACCTGTCTGAGCTTTCCTTATTCCCCATACCTTGGTATGCCATGCTAATAAGGTAGTAAACTTCAGGATTATCAATTTCCTTTGAAATAATTGTTTTGAGCATACTAAGAGCATCAGTAAAAGCACCTATACGAATTAATTCTCTCGATTGTTTAAGTACACATTCTGTTTGCCCTAATATACTGTTATCTTCAAGCTGATTCGTTAATTCACTCAATACTGCTTTGATTTTCTCAGCAGTGAACGGCTTTTGAATATAAGTAACCGCTCCCAGCTTTGTGCATTCTACAGCATTCTTAACAGTCGCATATGCAGTTATAATAATAACCGGTGTTTCTATCCCCATTTCCCTGATGCTTTTTAAAACCTCCGTACCACTCAGCTTCGACATCTTTATATCCAGAAACGCAAGATCGTACTTACTCTTTCCAAACATTTTCAAAGCCTCTTGTCCGTCACTGGCGGTTTCCACCTGATAGCCTTCATGTTCCAGACACTTAGTTAAAAGCATTCGGATATTTTTTGTATCATCAATAATCAAAATTCTTTTCACTTGGTACCTCCAAAAAACTTAATGGTAAGGTGAATGTAAATGTACTGCCGGTATCTAATTCACTTTCACACCATATTTCCCCCCCATGGGTATTGATTATCTCTTTAACAACAGCCAACCCCAGACCTGTTCCGCGGGCTTCCAGATCCTGCTCCTTTACCTGAACATACTTGTCAAAAATTTTCTCACGGAACTCTTCAGGAATGCCAATCCCGGTGTCTGTTACCGAAACATTCATCTTTTCGTTTTTTATAAAAGCATTAATAATTATTTCATCGCCCGTATCGGTATATTTTAGTGCATTACTTATAAGATTGTTGAGAACCCAGGTAATCCTCTCATAGTCGGCAATAACCTTTGGCATATTCTCTTCAAAGCCAGTATTGATGCTTACATTTTTATGCGCTGCTTGTATTGCAAACTGCTTTACTGAATTATTTATAATAGCATCGATTGCGTATGGTTCTATATTAAAAACTGAACTGCCTGACTCAATTTTCGATAATTCAAGAAGGTCGTTGACAAGCTTTGTAAGCCGTTCACCATCTTCCTTTATGGTACTTAATACATCTTGCTGGTCCTCGTTTAAAATACCCATACTCCCATCAAGTACCATACTTGTCCCCATCATAATTGATGTCAGCGGCGTTTTAAACTCGTGGGATATTGTCGAAACAAAGTCTGTTCTGGCTTTTTCAAGCTGTTTTAATTGTGTTACATCCTTCAGAAGTATAATTAGACCCGTAACCTTGGACTCCATGCCCTTTATCATGGTTACTATTACATTAAAATAGAATTCTTCTTCTTGCTCTATTTTAATAATCTTATCATTCATTTCCACCTTGTCCTCAAAGGCATTTGAAATTATCTCGAAGATTTCTTCATTTCTTATTGCTTCTAGGAAATGCTTTTTAAGTACCTTTTCTTCTTCTATTCCAAAAAATATTTCGCAAGTATCGTTCAATAGCAAAATCCTATAAGACGTATCAAGTACAATTAATGGATCAGGTATGCTTTTAACTATGGCCAACGACTTGTTTTTTTCTGTCATAAGCTTACCTATCGCACTCTGGTCATATTGGTGAAGTCTTTTCGTCATTTTGTTGAACTCTATGGAAAGGTCTCCTATTTCATCTTCGGCAACAATGTTGATTTGTTGATTCCAATTTCCCGCCTTCACTGATTTTACTATTTTAGTCAATGTGTCCAACGGTTTCATAAATCTATTAGTGAAGTGTATCGATAGCATGAGACCTCCTATAACAGCTAAGGTTGAAAGCATAAGTATTACATACATGGACTCATGAGCACTTTTGGTAGCATCATCCTTTGCAGTAAACATGCCCACCTCATTTAAATGTATAAGCCTGCGCAGCTCGCTTTTGATTTTTACAAACTGTGGCATCATTTCAGTATCATAAAAATAGGCAGACTTATTTGCTCCTTCCGTATTCCTGATTTCCTGCAGCTTGGAAAAGAGCATCGAATAATCCACGTACTCTTTGTTAACATCATCCAACAACTCTTTTTCCCCTGGCTCGGTAATATTATTGCTCTCTGTCATAAACCACTTCATAAATTCATTGCTGTTTTGAGTAAATAGCTCAATACCTTTCTCTATATCAACATTAATATAAATCAAGGCAGCACTGTCTTGACGCTCAAACGCCTCCAGCATATAGGATATTGCACTTATACTTCTGTAGTTGTCTACCATTAATCCATCAATAGACTTACTCAATCTATATAAATTCCATACAGATGCCGACCCTATCACAGTTATCATAATCACTAGACAGATATAAACCAGCGTAATTTTTCCTTTAAGTGTTTTTACCATAGCTATTCTCCTCATCCATAATAAATGGATTCATAATAAGTATAGGCTAGAAAGCCTATACAATCAAAGCTTTGCACTAATAGAAAGGCGTAAAAACCGGAGATAATACCACGAGAATAATAGATAATCTATTCCTATGCTTACTGGTACATCTGCTAATAGCGTATGCTCAACTTCTTAGATTTCTATTATTATGGGCAGCTATATGCGCTTACAATCATATTCAATATACCTATAATAAAAAACACCTCACATGCAATATAGTTGAACTATAGAACATATAAGATGTTTCTTCTTACTTAGTATTTGTAGTTACTTTTATGTATCACTACTATTTAGTCTTTATTTCCTGTACTCCTGATACGGAGCTGTCTGCATCCATTGTAAATGAGCTTTTAACTTTCTCATTAGCAAAGTAGATGTTTCCAGTAACCTTATTCTTTGTTAAATTGAAGTTCTCAGCTTCAACATAAATGTCTCCAACGAAGAATCCATACTGGAGAGTAGTGTATGGGCTCTTTATTGTTAATGATGGTGCTGTTAAAGTAAATGAATGGGTTGCTCTCTTTTTGTCTTTTGGATCGTTATGAGTGTAAAGACCTATCTTACGCTTAAGAGCCTTTGTTTTGTCATTCTTATCATAGAATGTGCCTTCAACTACAAGATTCTTATCTGTAGTAAGGTCTGTTATAGGAACAATTATCCAATAGCCATTTTTGCTTATTGCTTTTTCAAAAGCTGCTGCAGTTTGTACTTGTGTAGGAGTTGCAGTTGATACTGCATCTACATCAAATAATATCTGCTTTCCTGTTATAGAGCTTGTAGCATCCATTGTGAATGTATCTTTAGCAGCCTGAGTTGTGAAATATACATTTCCGTCAACTTTAGCAGATACTAACTTGAAGTTGCTTGCTGCAACGTAAAGATCCCCTTTGAAAGTACCCTTTGAGATGTTAGCATTTGTACTCTTTATTGTTAATTTTGGTGCTGTCAAAGTGAAACTAGCTGTAGTCTTATGATTTTCATCTTGAGTATAAAGAGCTACTTTACGTGTTACAACAGGTGGAACCTTTTTGTTATAAGTGTCACCATCTAAAACAAGTGGTTTATCATAAGTTAAATCTTTTAATGCACAAATAATCCATGGGCCATTTTTGCCTAAAGATTTTTCAAATTCAGCTTCTTTATATGTTATCGAAGCTGTTGAAACTGCATCTATTGTGTCTACTGTTGGTTCGATAGATTTTATTGCTGTAACAATTGCTTTAACATATCCGTCTGTATCTACCAGAGTGGATCCGCTAACTGCATCAACCATACCTGTCTTAGTAGTTCCTGCAAGCTTCTTAAGCAAATCTGATGCTGATTTTCCAGAAACATATGATCTGATTGCTGCTAATGACTCGTCAACAGGTGTTGTAGCTTTAGCCTTTTCAGCCATGTTTTTGCTGTACTGAGCTGCGTTAGCAAGCTTGGAACCCAATACTTTGCCTTCAGCAAAGTTCTTGCCGAAATCAGCATCTGAGTTCGGAACTCCTACTGAAGTAGCTTTATCCATAACCTGGTAATCGTCAATTATTGAACCGACGATTTTGTTGTCTGACATTGCAACTGCTGCAAGTGTGAAGCATTTTGTTCCGTGTGCAGCGAATTCAGCTTTTGCAAGTCTTACGGAATTTGCTATTTTCTCATCTACCTGAACTGCTGTAGCCTTTTTAGCTTCTTTTGCAGCTGCAACGATAGCTGATAAGTAACCATGTGTATCAACCAATGTAGCACCGCTTACTGCATCTACCATTGCTTCTTTTGTAGTTGCTGCAAGTTTTGCTTCAAGTTCTGCTACTGTTTTTCCTGTAGCATATTTTTCAATAGCGTCCATTGACTTGTCAACTGGTGTTGTTGCACCAGCTGCTTCTTTCATGTGCTCACTGTAAGCCTCTGCATTTGCTCTCTTGGAGCCTAAAACTTTGCCTTCTGCGAAGTTCTTGCCGAAATCAACACTTGAATTCGGAACTCCTACTGAAGTGGCTTTGTCCATTACCTGATAATCATCAATTATTGCATCGACGATCTTATCGCCTGCCATTGCTACTATTGCTACTGTGAAACTCCTTGTTCCATGAGCAGCGAATTCAGCTTTACCAATTGTTACAGGAACTGTCTTAACAACAACTGGAGCTGGAGCTGGAGCAGGAGCAGGTGTTACTACTGGCGCTGGCTTTGGTGCTGGCGCTGGCTTTGGTGCCGGCGCTGGCTTCGGTGCCGGTGCTGGTGTTGGCTTTGGTGCTGGCTTAGCAGGTGTAGTGGTAGTTTCTCCTGTAGCTGCTGAAACAGCATCTACGCCGTATGGTCCCATATGTGGGCCGGCCAATAGAACTGAGAGTAAAAACACAGCTGCTAATAGATAAGATAATGTTTTTTTCAACTAAATACCCTCCTTGATTATGGTTTATAGATTCCATTTCTACAAAATAAAGTACCCTTTCGACAGTTTGTTAGTTGATAGCTTGCCTGTTAATTATCAAACTATGAAAAAGATTATTATTGTGTAGAAATATTAACAATTATATTATAGCAATATCATAGCCAAAAGTACATGTATAATTAGGAATTTTTTTCTCTATTTATAGAAAATGTAACGCTTGGAAACCTCCGAAAAAGCACTTGTCCTTTAGACTATAGATTTAGTGCTTTACACAAAGATGTGACCTCCTTAATTTTAGGGGTCACATCTTTGTGTAAGGCACTATTAACAAATTTATTGAGTCTTTCTATCTTCTTATGAGAGTGTTGCATCACTACTGATACATATTTTTACTATTACCATCAACTGAGACTTGATACTGCTGTGCTAGTTGGCTTACGCGCGCTTGATCCTCCGGAACAACCTGATACATATTGCCAATCTTAGTGGTCATTTGCTGATTCGCTTGTTCTAACGGATAATATCCTTTTTCGACCATATACTGCCATACATCATATGCATGAGAACTGCTCATTAGAAATGCTGTTTCTAAAAAGCCACGAATCTCCGGATTGGCTGCATCCATTGCTGACCAAGCATATTCTCGACCTGAGCGTTTTAAAGTAAGCAAGTATGCAGTGGCCATTTCCCTGTCATTCATATCACTTATAGTAGTTCTAGGCTGAACTGGCGGATATTGAGCAACTTTTGATTGTGTGTAGCTTGGCAGGTTTCCCTGGATTTTAAATCTCGGAAGCTCTTTTTGGGCGCCCTGTTGATTATTAATAAACTCTACTTTCATATTATAATCACGGACATGATAGGGAAAATGCCTTTCAAATATTGTTCTTAGCTCGGGGTCAGTGACATGATCAAGCATATAGGCCATGTTAGTGATACTGTTCACACAGCTCATAGCCAATTCATGCATATCGTGCAATTCGTGTGCTGCTAATTGCATAGCAATAATTCCTCCTTGTGTGATATTTGTACAATAAGGATAATTTATGCTTTCTTTTCCCACTTTATACATAATCGGCTAACTAATTTACCGTTCTCTGTTCACCCTCCATATACTTCACAATGCCAACAAATATACTCCAGGCGACCTTCTCTTGATAGTGTTCATCATCCAATAGATGCTCCTCTTCATGGTTTGAGAGGAAACCGCATTCTATAAGGGCTCCTGGCATATTGTTGTTTTTCAATATATATACTGAGTCAGTCGGTTTTGCCTTTCTGTTGTTCCCTCTATTCAGCACCTTTATAACCTCGTTCTGGATTACCTCTGCCAGCTTCCTGGACTTATCGTCATTCTTCAGGTAAAAGGTTTGGGCTCCATAATACTGAGATTCTGTAAAGCTGTTTAAATGAATGCTTATTAGAATATCAGCCCCACAGCTGTTAATCAATGCATGTCGGTTTTTCAGATCCTCGCTTTTCCTTGTTTCTCTTCCATTTCCACCCTCAGTGTAGAGACCTGAGTCGTCTTCCCTTATCATAATGGCTGTACCGCCGCCCTGCTCTACCAGCCTTCTTAGCTTCAGTGCAATCTTAAGGTTGACTTCCTCTTCAGTAATCCCGCTATCCCCCGATGCCCCAGGGTCCCGTCCTCCATGCCCTGCGTCTATAACCACAACTGCACTCCTTATGGGAAGAGAAAACGCCGTCGTGGTAGTTTTACTTATAAAGCCTATGCTAATTAGCAATGCCAACACCCACATGAATTTGAAAATATACCTCCCAGCTTTGCTTCTATCAATTATATAGAGTCTCAACCCGCACACCTCCGTACATGCTAACTTAACTGCATTAAATTGCCGTTTATTTTATGATATTCACCTGGCTTTTTATAAAGAACATAGATTCTTGCTAAACTTTTATGTAAATAAACACCCCGTTTATACATGACTTATAAAAATTATGTAAACTTACGGTATATTGACTTTTCAAAAATCTAGCTGATACTTACAATAGGTAAAGGTATGGGGAATGGGTCTTACGAAATGTCGAAACTAGTGATAAACTACAAATATGATGAATAGTGTAATATTGATAAAGTTGAGTCTGGTTACCACTTATACTTTTAAAGGTTAATACTACAAGTTAAACTATATCTTAATATCAAAGGAAGGTAATTTATGAAAAATAAAGTAACCTTTATTGTTTTAGCAATAATAGTTGTTTCACTATTTTTGGTGGTTAAATTTAGCAACAGTGCTAAAACAATAGAAGAGGCAATAACCACCCCAGGTTCAAAGCCAATAAATATTATACATGAGGAAAAAACAGATAAAGGAAGCATAGTATTTTATAATCATTTAGGTGAGAATGATTTATCAACCGCCTTTGTAAAAAAGAACATAAGCGGGTATAAGACTGTTTACAGTGGTATCCAAGGGGACATGAAATTAGTTTTAAATAAATATGGAGTATCATACCAATATTTTCCTGGCATAGTAGAAACCTCACTCCCGATATATTTCGGAATTATTGGCAATCCCGATATTAGACAAGTAAAGATTATAGAAAAGAAAAGAAATATTGAAGACCAAGCGAAAATTATTAATGCTAAAGACATAAGAATATGGCTTATATATATGAGTAAATTTGAGGGTTCAGACTTTGAAATCCTTGGTATTTCAGCAGATGGTAAGGAATTAACTAGAATAGATGATAATATTTCACCCTACTATGCAGATCAAAAACCATTTAAAAGTACCTATTAGCAATTAATAACTTCACTCTTATGCTTCAAGTTTGAGTTACCATTTAATATGTTATAATGTTCTGTGTATATCTAATTCAAGTTCTGGAGGTTGTGTGAATTGGTTGACGAAGGACTTAATAAAATGGCCAAGGTGCTGGTGGATTACTCTCTCTCCATTAAGGAGGGTGACAAGTTGCTTATCCAAGGACATGAAATAACAATACCCCTTATTAAGGAAGTATATAAGGAAGCCCTTATTAGAGGTGCACACCCCGACGTACGAGTGCTTGTTGAGGAGCTTCAGGAAATATTATATAAATATGGAAACGATGAGCAGATAAAATATGTTTCACCCGTGATACAATGCAGTACAGAGAAGTATAATGCAACTTTAAGAATCGGCGGCAGTTATCACAGCAAACCGCTTCTAAATATTGACTCTGCTAAGATAAGAAGCTTGGAGGCTTCCCGCAGGAAGCTAGGTGCTGCCCAGCAAAGAAGAACGCTGGAAGGCAACCTGCGCTGGAGTTTAACCTATTTTCCCACTACTGCAGGCGCAATGGAAGCGAATATGTCACTTTCGGAATATGAGGATTTTGTTTTCTCAGCATGTTTTATAGACAAAGATGACCCAATAGCAGAGTGGAGTAAACTCAAAGCAGATCAGCAGAGAATTGTGGATTTCCTGATGAAAAAGAATCATATTAGAATGATTGCCAAGGATACCGACCTTTCTTTAAAGGTTGGAGGCAGAACCTGGATAAACAGCTGCGGAACAACAAACATGCCAAGCGGTGAGGTTTTTACCGGTCCTGTTGAGGATTCACTGAACGGGTATATACGCTATACTTTTCCTGCAATAAGGTCAGGAACTCAGGTGGAGGATGTTCTACTGAACTTTGAAAATGGCAGGGTTGTTAAAGCTAATGCAAAGCGGGGTGCAGACTATCTTAATGCAATGATAAATATGGATGAAGGCTCATGTTATGCAGGTGAGTTTGCCTTTGGAACAAACTACGGTATAAAACGCTTCACCAATAATATACTGTATGATGAAAAAATCGGCGGCACTATACATATTGCACTGGGCACGGCATATCCCGCAACCGGCTCCAAAAATGAATCAGGGCTGCATTGGGATATGTTATGTGATATGAGAGACGGCGGAGAGGTCTACGCCGATGGTGAACTCATATATAAGAATGGAAAGTTTATTTTTTAGAGGGGAGACGATATTATGGTGGATGCAAGATTAACCAAGCTTGCCAAGGTACTAGTAAATTACAGTCTAAAGCTGAAGAAAGGAGATCTGTTTGTAATTGAGGGCAATACCATCTGTGAGCCTCTTGCTCTTGAAGTTTACAAGGAAGCTCTTGCAGCAGGAGCCAATCCAATCCTGATGCCTAACTTTGAGGCATATAAGGAAATATTGCTGAGGAATGGCAGCGAGGAGCAAATAACATATTCCAACCCACTTGGCATTGAGATGATGAAAAGAGCCGATGCTATGCTCACCATATGGGCAGAAATAAACACCAAGGCCCTTACATCCATTGATCCAATCAGGCTTAACCTTATATCAAGGGGCAGAAAGCAGATGATGGATATATTCCATGAGCGTTTGGAAAAAGGTGAAATGCGATGGTGCGGCACCCAGTACCCAACCTATGCATCAGCTATGGATGCAAACATGTCCCTTACTGAATATGAGGAATTTGTATTCAGTTCCGGCTATATGGATTTCCCAGACCCAACAAAAGAATGGCTGAGAATTCATGATGAGCAGCAGAGGTTGGTAGATTACTTGAATACCAAGGAGAAAATCGAGGTTAAGTCTAAGGATACACACCTGACCTTCAATGCGGCGGGCAGGAAATGGGAGAACTGCGACGGTACTGTTAACTTCCCCGATGGCGAGGTATTCACCAGCCCCGTTGAGGATTCAATGAATGGCCATGTGAGGTTCTCCTATCCTGCAATTTACATGAACAGAGAAGTGGAAGATGTGGAACTTACCTTTGAGAATGGAAGGGTTGTGTCAGCCAAAGCAAAAAAAGATGAAGCCTTCTTAAATGAGATGCTGAAAACGGATGAGGGTGCCAAAGCTGTTGGCGAATTCGCCATTGGCACCAACTATAATATAAAGCAATTCACAAAGAATACACTCTTTGATGAAAAAATAGGCGGAACCATACATATTGCTGTAGGAGCCAGTGTCGGGGAAACAGGGGGCAAAAACAAGTCAGCCATCCACTGGGATATGATATGCGACATGAGTGAAGGCGAAATATTCGCCGACGGTGAACTATTCTATAAGGATGGAAAGTGGATAGTATAAATATTTCATAGTTAAAAATAAAAACGCCTTACGGCTATAAAAACCTACGGCGTTTTTTGTTGAGTCACAGCCCTCTGCAAAGCTTCTTATATATTCGGCATTGTCCCTCCAAATACTTATTCGGCGAAGCTTTCTCTCAATCTGCGCCCGGCCTCATGGGCTTCAAACTGTATATCTGCCCTATCCCTGACATGATTATTATCTACATTAGAGACAAGCAAACTCCCTATAATCTCTGTATTTATGCACTTATAGAATAGCTCAAAAACCTTGATAGTACAACCAAAATAGCTTCTTTCCTCCGGTTCTCCCGCAGTACATGCAATATAACCAATCCTATGCTTTTTAGATATTAAGCTGCTGTTTGTCTTATACTTGCTTGCCCAGACAGCCTGGCACCTATCAATAAGCTTCTTAAGATCAGAAGTTACTGTATGAAAATATACTGGTGACGATGATATAACAATATCTGCTCTATCAATAGCTTGATAAACTTGCTGCATTTCATCCTTAATGACGCATCGGCCCAGCTTGTAACAGCCTTCACAAGCGGTGCAGCTTTTTATACCCTGAGAGGAAGCATATATCTTCTCCACGCTTACTCCATCTCTCCCAATACCCTCAAGCATCTTATCAATCAGCATATCGCTGTTTTGATTTCTTCTATGACTTCCATATATGGCCAAAACGTTTATCATTATGTATGTTTACCCTCTCTTCTGTATAAATCTTCGTAGTCATGCCCTAATTCGCGGAACTCGAAACGCGTAACGCGCAACCATTGCCCCAGCGTCCATCACATTAGCCCTTTATATATCCTTTCCTTATTAGCTTCTCAATATGACTCTGAACCTTCCCTTGAATATCTATAGAGTAGCTTTCTTCCAATACAAACATCATGGAAATCGCTACTTGAGCCACGTCGAGCAGTTCCTCAGCTATTCTGTCAATTGCCTGCTTTTCTTCCATTTTGCAATTTTCTCCATTTAACCCTCTGAACTTTCCAATCAGCTGTGCCAGTTCTCCTGCTTCCTCCATCAGCTTCAGGGCTGTAGACTCTATGTTGGGTTTAAGATTATTAAGTCTGGGCAAACTGATGCTCTTGAACTCTGTATCTACAAATTTATCCACAAATAATTCCCCCAATTCTTTTCCGTTTATTATTTCATGTAATTTGTTTCTTGTCCTAAATATATTCGAAACCTTGTACGGGCGATTCATGAATCGCCCCTACTTAAATACACTCTCATAAAGTTCTTTCTGTTTCTTCTTAAGCTGCTCCTTAAACGTAAACATGGATATAATCTTGGTATTCTCCTCACTCATGTTGATAAATTCACAGCCCATTTCATACATTTTCGAATTAGGCACTTCACTGACTCTTCTTACTCTGGCTATGCATTCTATGAAATAATTGGCTTTGAGCTTAAAAGCAAAAACTGTATCCTTTGGTAGACAAAGATTCGTCTCTGCCAATACCCCTCCTGCACTTATATTCTTTATTACTCCATTAAACGTCTTACCTGACTTTGCTACGGAAACATTATTTATAATCATTGGCCTGGCAACAAAGCCGATTTCACAGTCTACTCTGTTAAATCTTCTTTTCTCTATTTCGCTTAACCCTTTTTCAATAGGTCTTTCTATCAAAACGCTAGTCCCATCCAGAAACTCGACCTTACTATAAAATTCATACATTTCCATATTATCAATGACAAGGCAGAGTATATCCCAGCCTTCCTTCAGAAGTCCGGTTGTCTTCACAGTCAGAGTAATAGATCTGTCAGTTATGAGTTTGATATTCCCATATACTTCGACTTCTGTAAACGCTGATATTATAACGACAAGCTGTCCCAGCTTGAACTCCATCATATGCTTCCCTCCCTGGTACAGTTCTATCTGTGACGGACATTTTATACTATTATATCAAATAGTGTTGCTAGCCGGCATTATATTTATTGTAATTTGTCGTTTTTAATATGTATATAGTTATTTATACAAAAAGAGAAGGCATAATACCTTCTCTTAATTTCTGTATAGCAAATATTAACGTTTTGAGAACTGAGGAGCTCTTCTTGCTTTTTTGAGTCCGTACTTCTTTCTTTCCTTCATTCTTGGATCTCTTGTAAGGAATCCTGCTTTCTTAAGCATAGGTCTAAGTTCCTTATCAGCTTCCAAAAGTGCTCTGGAAATACCATGTCTTATAGCACCTGCCTGGCCTGTGAAACCACCACCAACAACATTTACCAATACATTAAATCTTGAAAGTGTTTCTGTAAGAACCAGAGGCTGTCTAACAATAAGCTTCAATGTCTCCAAACCAAAATAGTTATCTATCTCTCTATTGTTAATTACAATTTTACCTTCTCCAGGAACCAGTCTAACTCTCGCAACGGAGTGCTTTCTTCTTCCTGTTCCAAAATATTGAACCTTCTTAGCCACAGTTACTTCCTCCTTTCAACTCTTACGTCAAGTTCAAGCACTTCAGGCATCTGAGCCGCATTTTCATGTTCAGCGCCCTTGTAAACTCTTAACTTTGTAAGCATTTTTCTACCTAAGCTGTTTTTAGGAAGCATACCTTTTACTGCTTCATATACGGCTTTGTCAGATCGTTCAGCCATGAACTTTCTGTATGGAGTCTCCTTCATGCTGCCAGGACGAGTTGTAACTGTCCTGTACATTTTCTGGTCAAGCTTCTTTCCAGTAAGTACAACCTTGTCGCAATTTATTATTATTACGTGATCACCTGTATCAATGTGAGGCGTATATATCGGCTTATTCTTACCTCTTAATATCTTTGCAACTTCGCTTGCAAGCCGTCCGAGAACCTTATCGGTTCCGTCAACTACATACCATTTTCTCTCAATTTTTTCGGCACTTGGTATATAAGACTTCATCTTCTTCACTCCTTGTCTAAATATTTCGCAAAACCCACTTTAAATCTTTAGTTCAGATTTTGCGTAAATGTTAACTTGGTTGTTATTGAATTCGCACTATACCCAATATGGATGCTCTTATGCGTTCAATATGTCATTTATGATTGATAAAAAGTTTTTATGCGCTACGCCATTTTAATGCTGACTTTGCCGCCGGCATTCATGTTCCACTTCACAAAGCAAGCCGCTCTTTCGCATAAAAGGAGTATGCTATATATAATTCAACGTCACGCATGTTGTCAATTCTTTTCATATAAACGTGTCGCAAGTGATTCGGGGCTATGAATCACAGTTCGCAACATATAATATTGTAATACATTGAACCACGTGTGTCAAGACAAATAACTCCATTATGGTAAAATACCAGTGGCATTTCTTGAAGGAACTGGTTGCGCGTTACGAGTATGAAAGCAAGTCTTCGAAGCACTTTCTTAAATCGCGAAACACGAAACGCGAAACGCGTAACAAGACATTCATACTACCCTAGAGCTAATAATATACCTCTTCCAAATATAAACCGCATGCTGGAGCAGTTAAGCCAGCTCTGCTCCTGTCCCTAGACATTATTATATCCTTTATGTCATCCGGGTCAATTTTGCCAATTCCAGAATACAAAAGAGTACCAGTAATTATACGAACCATATTATATAAGAAACCGCTGCCTTTATAAATAAAGCGAATCAAATCCTTTTCTTTTTCTATAGAAATCTCATATATTGTCCTTACAGTACTAGAAACCACGCTGCCAGTGGCCATAAATGCTGAAAAATCATAAGTGCCTAAAAAAGCTTCTGCCGCTTTCTCAACCCTATCTATATCTAATCTTTCACAATACTTTACATGATATGCATAATTTCTAAGCAGCGCAGAAGGAATTTTACTATTATTGATAAGGTAGCTGTATCTTTTCGCGATTGCGCTATGCCTCGCATGAAAATCGAGGGGCACTTCTCTTGAATCCTTTATTACAATATCCCGTGGAAGCAAACCATTCAAAGCATATAGGAACCTTTCCGGGGGTATTGAGCTGACTGTAGTAAAACTTGCTACCTGTCCTATGGCATGTACTCCTTTATCTGTCCTGCCCGCACCGTTTATTCTAATTTTTTCACCCGTAATAGCAAGCAGTGTTTTTTCCAATGATCCCTGTATTGAAGGACCGTTTTCCTGTATCTGCCACCCGCTGTAATTCGTCCCATCATATTCAATTATCAGCTTAATGTTTCGCATGCTCACATACCTACTTACTTTAAACTATTAGGAGTCTAAAACCCAAGTACTTTTTTTGCTTCGTGCTTCGTGCTTCGTGCTCCAGAATCCCTTCGAAGCATTACTTGAATACTCGTGGCTCGTGGCTCGTGGCAATACTCCAAAGAATAACCCAGGGCTTACCTACTCCAAATTATCAGAACACAGAATAAAGTCGTTATAAGCACAGCGCTGTAATCCCTGAACTCAAGTTTCAACTGCTTCATTCGGGTTCTTTGCTCGCCGCCTCTGTAGCATCTTGCCTCCATAGCCAGTGCTAATTCATCTGCTCTACGGAAGGCGCTGATGAATAGAGGAACTAAAAGTGGAACCATGGCTTTGGCTCTGTTTATCAG
Source organism: Clostridia bacterium (assembly GCA_035628995.1). Classification (NCBI taxonomy): domain Bacteria; kingdom Bacillati; phylum Bacillota; class Clostridia; species Clostridia bacterium. The sequence goes on from DASPIR010000034.1 coordinate 239,755, forward strand.
ATTTCCTGTTTCGAAATCCGCTCCCCTTGCCATTTGCGCTTTCATAATCTTATCTGTTTCCTCCAGAAGAGTTGGAATAAACCGCAGCGCAATTGTCATCATCATTGCCAGCTCATGAGCAGGCACTCCTATTTTCTTAAAGGGATTCAGCAGCTTTTCTATACCATCTGTCAAGGCTATAGGTGATGTTGTCAAGGTCAGGAGAGATGCTCCGGTTATCAGGAATACCAGCCTCAAACCCATAAAGCCTGCTTGATATAAGCCTTCACGTGTAATTGCAAGCCCCCATTTTGAGTAAAGCACTTCCCCCTGTGTCATGAAAACATTTAGTATAACTGTCAATGAAATTATCACAATCAATGGTTTCAGGCCTTTGAATATAAACTTCAAAGATATCTTTGAGAGTGCCAAGATCAAGCCCATGAAAGCAACAATATAAAGGTACGAAAAGTAATTCCCAACCAAAAATAATAATGTTATAAAAGCAAAGGTTATAATAATCTTAATCCTGGGGTCCAGGTTATGTATCGGGGTATCGCCTGGAATATACTGCCCAATCGTAATATCCTTAATCATATCTGATTACCTCTAAAGAGCTTCAAAAGCTCATTTTTTGCTTCGTCAATATTTATGCAGTCAGCAATGGAAAATCCTCTTTTTCTAAGCTCCCGTACAAGATAAGTTACTTGTGGTACGCCCAACCCAATTTTCTCAAGAGTTTCGGCTTCTTTGAATACATTTCTTGGAGTATCAAAGAATGCAATTTTACCTTTATTCATGACCAGAACCTTATCTACCAGGTTAGCTATGTCCTCCATGCTGTGCGATACTAGTATTACTGTGATTTTCTGCTTCTCATGGAGCGTCTTTATTCCACCCAGTATTTCATCTCTGCCCTTTGGATCCAGACCTGCAGCAGGTTCATCCAATATTAGTACTTTAGGCTCCATAGCCAACACTCCTGCAATTGCGACTCTTCTTTTTTGGCCGCCGCTAAGTTCAAAGGGTGATACATTGCTTATCTTATCAAAGTCCAGTCCTACAAGCCCTATTGATTCCCGGACCCTCTTGTCGACTTCAGCCTCATTCAAGCCCAAGTTATGTGGGCCGAAAGCGATATCCTTATATACAGTTTCCTCAAAGAGCTGATATTCGGGGTATTGGAAAACCAAGCCGACCTTCTGCCTGATCTTCTTCATTTGTACCTCTTTAGAATTCAACTCTGCTCCATCTATAAATATCTTACCGCTACTGGGCTTTAAAAGCCCGTTTAAATGCTGTATGAGAGTTGACTTGCCTGAGCCTGTATGCCCTATCAGTCCGAGGAATTCTCCATCCTGTATCTCGAAGCTGATATTGTCTATGGCAACGTGCTCAAAGACTGAATCCTTCATATAAACATGGGTCAGGTTCTCTACTTTAACCGGCATAGCTCCACCACCATTTCTTCGACAGTCAGAATATCCGGGGGCAGCTTTATACCCTCCTTACTCAGCCTGTAACTCAATTCTGTAACCTGCGGAACATCAAGTCCTGCATTTTTTACTGCTTCCACTTCCTTGAATATATCCTTTGGCTTTCCTTCCATGATGACCTTGCCGCTTTTCATTACACATATCCTGTCTGCTTTTATTGCTTCATCCATGTAGTGAGTTATCAATACTATGGTTATTCCCTCTTCTTTATTAAGCCTTACTATTGTATCCATCACTTCTTTTCTCCCTGATGGGTCAAGAAGTGCTGTAGGTTCATCAAAGATGATGCATGCTGGTTTCATGGCAATTATCCCTGCTATAGCAACTCTTTGCTTCTGACCTCCGGACAGCAGATGAGGACCGTGTGTTGTGTACTCAGTCATTTCTACCGTCTTTAAGGCTTCATCCACTCTTTTTCGTATTTCAGAAGGTTCGACCCCCAGGTTCTCAGGCCCGAAGGCTACATCTTCCTCAACAATTGTGGCTACAATTTGATTGTCAGGGTTCTGAAACACCATGCCGGCAGTCTGCCTGATATTCCACATCAGCTTTTCGTCTTTCGTATCCATTCCCTTTACATATACAGTGCCTCCACTGGGCAGCAGCAGCGCATTGAAGTGCTTTGCAAGTGTAGATTTCCCCGATCCGTTATGCCCGAGTATAGCTACAAACTCACCCTTCTCTATAGATATATTTATATCGTCCAAAGCCATATTCGTACTGCCGCTGTGTGTGTTGTATTCAAATTTAACGTTTTGTGTACTAATCATATTTGCCATATTTATTCCTTCTTTATATTATGGTTTCGCGTTTCGCGTTTCGCGTTTCGCGTTGATAGCAGGGCTGCGAAGTCCAACCCTAGCAATCACGCGTAACTCGTAACTCGTAACCCGCAACAATTTTCCATCCATAGCAAAACGGGACTAAGTAGTCACTTAATCCCTGATAGTTCTATATAATTTTTGCTTGCTGCTATACTAGTTCCAATACAACTACTTCTGCCGCGTCGCCACGTCTTGGTGCTACCTTTGCTATTCTTGTGTAGCCACCGTTTCTTTCCTTGTACTTTGGTGCTATTTCATCAAATAACTTTTTGACTACATCTTCTTTTGTTATAAATTCTAAAGCCTGACGTTTTGCATGCAGGTCGCCGCGTTTGCCGAGAGTTATCATCTTTTCGGCAATGCTCTGGGTTTCTTTAGCCCTAGTCTCAGTGGTCATCATTTTCCCATGCTCAAGGAATGAAGTAACTAAATTCCTAAGCATAGCTTTTCTCTGATCCGTAGGACGTCCCAGCTTTCTATATCCAGCCATTGCAATACCTCCTCTTGTATTGTATTCACTACCCTACTTATATCTTTCGGGTATAATCATTGCTTGGAAGTTTAATCCTCGCTCATCTTTAAGCCTAAGCCGAGGGCTTCAAGCTTCTGCTGCACTTCTTCCAGCGATTTCTTTCCCAGATTTCTGACCTTCATCATGTCTTCTTCTGTCCTCTGGGTAAGCTCTTCAACTGTATTTATACCGGCTCTCTTCAAGCAGTTAAAGGATCTGACTGAAAGGTCCAGCTCTTCAATAGTCATTTCAAGAACCTTTTCTTTCTTGTCCTCTTCCTTCTCTACCATTATTTCAACATTGCCAACATGCTCAGTCAAGGTTATGAATAGCTTCAAATGCTCGCTAAGTATTTTGGCGCCGAAGCTTATTGATTCATCCGGCTTTATAGTACCATTTGTCCAAACTTCAAGCACCAGCTTGTCAAAGTCAGTGACCTGGCCTACTCTTGTATTCTCAATCAAGTAGTTGACTTTTCTAACCGGTGTGAAAATTGAATCTATCGGAATTACTCCAATTGGCTGTCCTGACTGCTTATTCTTCTCTGATGTCTGATAGCCTCTACCCTTTTCTACAGTCATTTCCATGTAGAATCTGTGACCTTCATCCAGCGTAGCTATATGAAGGTCAGGGTTTATGATTTCAATATCAGCATCACAGATGATATCTCCAGCCGTTATTTCTCGCTCACCCTGAACGTCTATCTTGATTATCTTGGTGTTGTCCCCGTGCATTTTCAGAGCAAGATGTTTGATATTTAATATTATCTCTATCACATCTTCTGCAACGCCAGGGACCGTGGAAAACTCATGGAGCACGCCGTCTATTTTAATAGAAGTAACAGCTACACCGGGAAGTGAAGAAAGAAGTATCCTTCTTAATGAATTCCCAAGTGTAACGCCGTAACCTCTCTCTAGAGGCTCCACAACAAACTTTCCAAAAGTAAAATCATCCGACATCTCAATGCATTCTATTTTGGGCTTTTCTATTTCAATCATCCGACAAAACCCTCCTTTTATCTATAGCTTTCAAAAACATTCTGAGGGTAACTGATTCATTTAATTTATCAAAAAAACTACATTTTCTATTGCATATGCTACACAAAGAGCTAGTTATCTTGAATACAACTCGACAATGAGATGCTCTTCTATTGGTAGGTCAATGTCTTCTCTTACTGGAAGAGCAACAACCCTTGCATCCATCATATCAGTATTTATTGACAACCATTGTGGAGCTGTCTTGCTTGCGGAGTTTTCTGCAAGCTCTTTAAACTTATCAGTACTCTTACTGCCTGGTTTTACAGCGATAAGATCATTAAGACCTACCTGATAGGATGGTATATCTACTTTCCCACCATTTACTGTGAAATGTCCATGTCTAACAAGCTGTCTAGCCTCATTCCTGGATTCACCAAAGCCCATTCTGTATACCACATTGTCAAGTCTGAGCTCCAAAAGTCTTAACAAGTTATCCCCTGTTACGCCCTTCTGTCTTTCAGCCACTTCAAAGTAGGCTCTGAACTGTTTTTCCAGTATGCCATATATTCTTCTGACCTTTTGCTTTTCTCTAAGCTGTGTACCGTAACCAGACATTTTCTTCTTGCTCTGGCCGTGCTGACCTGGAGCATATGCCCTTCTTGCAATTGCGCACTTATCTGTGTAGCAACGGTCGCCCTTTAGATAAAGCTTAGTTCCTTCACGTCTGCATAGTCTACATTTTGCACCTGTATATCTTGCCATCTATCACACCTCCTCAATAACTAAACTCTTCTACGTTTTGGTGGTCTGCAACCATTGTGAGGTATTGGAGTTACATCCTTAATAAGACTGACTTCGAGTCCTGCAGCTTGAAGTGATCTTATAGCTGCTTCTCTACCTGCGCCAGGTCCTTTTACATATACCTCTATTGTTTTAAGACCATGTTCCATTGCACCTTTAGCTGCAACTTCTGCTGCCATCTGTGCAGCAAATGGTGTGCTCTTTTTTGATCCTCTAAAGCCAAGTGAACCGGCACTGGACCAAGACAGTGCATTACCTACGCTGTCTGTTAAGGTAACTATTGTATTGTTAAAAGTGGACTGAATATGTGCAGCTCCTCTTTCAACATGCTTTCTTTCTTTTCTCTTTCTGGTTTTCTTAGCCTTTGGCTTTGCTACCATTCAAGCAAACCTCCTTTAACTACTTTCTTCTTACACCAACAGTTTTCTTCGGACCTTTCCTTGTCCTTGCGTTTGTCTTTGTTCTCTGTCCTCTTACTGGAAGTCCTCTTCTGTGACGTAATCCTCTGTAGCATCCTATTTCTATTAATCTTTTTATATTTAAAGCTATGTCTCTTTTTAAATCGCCTTCAACCTTAACGCTTCTATCAATTACTTCTCTTAATCTTCCGATTTCAGCTTCGGTCAAATCTTTTACTCTTGTATCAGGACTCACACCTGCTTCTGCCAAAATTCTATTTGATGTTGCTCTTCCAATACCAAATATATATGTGAGACCAATTTCTACTCGTTTGTCTCTCGGTAAGTCAACACCGGCAATTCTCGCCATTAGTACTTGCACCTCCTAATTGGTTTTGAGTTTATACTAAAATCAATAGGGAACACCCATACTTCTGTGGGTCAGCCGCGCTCCCAAAATTGGTTTTAACCCTGTTTTTGTTTGTGTTTAGGATTTTCGCAGATGACCATTACTCTGCCTTTCCTTCTGATTATCTTACATTTTTCACACATAGGCTTTACTGATGGTCGAACTTTCATCTTAAACCCTCCCTGTATCATTTACCGCGCCAAGTGATCCTGCCTCTGGTAAGATCGTAGGGCGATAATTCAATTGTTACTTTATCTCCAGGTAAAATCTTAATGAAATTCATTCTGAGTTTACCGGATATATGAGCTAAAATTTTATGACCGTTTTCAAGTTCTACCTGAAACATTGCATTAGGTAAAGCTTCAACGACTTTTCCTTCTACTTCTATTACATCCTGTTTCGACATAAGGTAATCAAACCTCCTGTTCCCGATATCAATCAATAGATTTTAATAGTTTCCTGATCTCGCTGTTATTTAACTTCTCTTTAGACTCCAATTTGCCTTTTACATCCTCTGCAACATAATTCAGTATCTTAAGATGCTTTATCTTCTTTTTCTTAGGCTTCTCAAGCTTTCTAATGTCCCCATCAGAAATATAGACATACTGGTCATCAATTATACACAAAACAACGAATTTGTCGTCTTTATCTCGTCCGGCAGTTGATATTACTATCTGCCCAATACTTATATCCTGCATATATTCACCTTCCGATGGCCTACAAAAGCGTTAATATCTCCGGCTCGCCATTGGTTATAACAATTGTGTTTTCATAATGTGCTGATGGCATTCCATCAGCAGTTACTACTGTCCAACCGTCTTTTAGAACTTTAACGGCATATTTGCCCTGATTCACCATGGGCTCAATGGCAAGTGCCATACCGACTACAAGTCGAGGCCCTTTGTTAGGCAGCCCGTAATTAGGTATCTGTGGCTCTTCATGCATGCTGGTTCCAATTCCATGACCGACAAAATCCCGAACTATGGAAAATCCGTTTAACTCCACATGCTTTTGTATCGCATGAGAGATATCCGACAGCCGGTTACCGGACAGTGCATATTCAATCCCTTTGAAGAAGCTTTCTTCGGTCACCCTTAAAAGCCTTTTCAATTCATCGTCTATCTGCCCTATCCCATAGGATCGGGCTGCATCCCCGTGGTAACCGTCATAAATAGCCCCAATATCGATGCCTATTATATCGCCATCCTTTAACACTATGGGACCCGGCATGCCGTGTACAACCTGTTCATTTACAGATGAACATATGCTGGCAGGAAATCCATTATAACCTTTAAATGAAGGTATCCCTCCACTTTTTCTTATATATGCTTCTGCAATTGTATCGAGTTCCATTGTAGTAATGCCAGGTCTAATTACCTCTCTTAAGCGTTCATGGGTCTCCGCAACTATTCTGCCTGCGATTCGCATCAGTTCAATTTCTCTAGGAGATTTTATACTTATCATTCAAATCGCTCCAATGCTTTAATTATATCGTCAAATACTTTATCGGCATATTGCTCACCATTTACTGTAACTAGAATACCCTTTTTATTGTAATAATCTATAAGAGGAAATGTCTGGTTCTTATATACATTCAAACGGTTTTCGACCGTTTCTATCTTGTCATCTTCTCGTGTATACAGCTTTCCTCCGCACTTGTCACAAATTTCATCCAATACGGGTCTGTAAAAGCATAAGTTATAGTTCTCGCCACAATTACTGCAGACTCTCCTGTTGGTCATTCTTTCAATAATTGTTTTATCAGATACCTCCAGGTTTACAACTGCACGAAGCTTTTTTGCTATAATTTCAAGCTCTTTGTCTAAGGCTAACGCCTGAATCAAAGTTCTTGGGAAACCATCCAGTAGGAATCCTTCTTTGCAATCATCTTCAAGAAATCTATTTTCTACTATCTCGAGAGTCAAATCGTCGGGAACCAATAGGCCTTTCTCAATATACTTCTTTGCTTCTACACCTATTGGGGTATTTCTACTAATGTTGTCTCTAAATATATCCCCAGTGGATATGTGAGGTATTGAATACTTTTTTTCTATCCGGCTCGCCTGGGTACCTTTACCGGACCCTGGAGAACCTAACAACACTATCCTCATTTCTACTCTCCAATCCCACAATTATCTATTTCAAGAAACCTTGATAATTCCTCATTACCATCTGTGCCTCAATCTGCTTTACAAAGTCCATAGCAACACCAACAACGATAAGCAGTGAAGTACTTCCGAAATACACCTTGATACCAGTGAAGTTCATAAGGAATATAGGTACTATAGCGATAAAAGCGAGGAAAAATGCACCTACTAATGTTATTCTGTTTAATGATTTTGTTATGAAATCGGAAGTTGGTTTTCCAGGTCTAATTCCCGGTATGAATCCGCCATACTTCTTGATGTTATTGGATACTTCTATTGGGTTGAAGGTAACTGCTGTGTAGAAGTATGTAAATCCAATAATAAGGAATGCGTATAGTATTCCATGGCCCCAAGTTCCCCAATTGAAATATGTGTTGAAGAACCTATATGCACCAGAATTCGGAAAGAACTGTGCAATCTGACCTGGGAACGCTATTAACGACATTGCGAATATAACCGGTATAACTCCGGCTTGGTTTACTTTGAGCGGAATATGAGTGCTCTGTCCGCCGTACATTCTTCTACCAACAACTCTCTTTGCATACTGTACAGGTATTCTTCTCTGGCCTTCCTGTATAAGTACAACACCCATGATTATAAGTATTGCAAATACCACGAAAAGCACTATCTCAATGAGATTAGTTGTTTTTGCCTTGTAAAGAGAGATAAGCTTCGTAACTCCCAACGGGATTCTTGAAACTATACCTGCAAAGATTATGAGAGATATACCATTTCCGATACCTCTTTCGTTTATCTGCTCACCGAGCCACATCAGGAATGCAGTTCCAGCTGTAAGTGAAAGTGCAACCAGCAATATTGATGCAGTATCTGTTCTCAGAAGATATCCCCTAAGTCCATAAGCTAAAGCCAGAGCCTGGATAAGTGCCAGCACAACTGTACCATATCTTGTATACTGTGCTATCTTTCTTCGTCCATCTTCGCCTTCCTTGGCGAGAGCTTCAAGACTAGGAATAGCTATAGTTAGAAGCTGCATTATAATGGTTGCATTAATATAAGGTGTTATGTTCATTGCAAATACAGCAAAGTTTTTAAATGCTCCACCTGAAATAACATCGAAGAATCCGAGTAAACCTCCGCTATCAATAAGCTGTGCTAGAGCATCGGTATTCATACCAGGTACAGGAATGAAGCTTCCCAGTCTGTATATAATAAGCATTCCGAGTGTGAAAAGCATTTTGAATCTCAGATCTGGTATCTTCCAAGCATTTCTTATTGTGTTAAACACCTTATACCACCTCTACCTTTCCTCCTGCTGCTGCGATTTTGTCTGCAGCTGTTTTGCTGAATTTATGTGCCTGTACTGTCAAATTCTTTGTAAGGTCGCCATTGCCCAGTATCTTAACTCCGCTAAGCATTGCTTTTACCAAGCCTACTTCTTTTAACATTTCAGGATTGACAACTGTTCCGTTGTCGAATCTTTCGAGGTCACTGAGGTTAACAACGGCATATTCTTTTCTGAATATATTCGTGAAACCAATCTTTGGAAGTCTTCTATATAGAGGCATCTGTCCGCCTTCGAAACCAAGCCTTACTCCGCCGCCAGATCTAGAATTCTGCCCTTTTTGACCTTTGCCTGCGCTCTTGCCCTGACCGGAAGCTGTACCTCTACCAATTCTCTTCTTTGATTTGGTAGAACCTTCTGCAGGTTTAAGTTCGTGTAATTTCATGTTTACACCTCCTTGATTACATTTCCTTTACTTCAACCAAATGTATAACCTTCTGTACCATACCTCTTATCTGAGGTGTAGCTTCATGTTCTACTTCGCTGTTAAGCTTTTTGAGTCCCAAAGCTTTTACTGTTGCGATTTGGTCATCTTTTCTTCCAATTATACTCTTTACTAATTTAACTCTTATCTTAGCCAAGGTTATTCCCTCCTAGCCTAATATCTCTTCAACGGTTTTACCTCTGAGCTTTGCTACATCTTCAATAGTTTTTAATGAAGCCAGCCCTTGGATTGTAGCGTTTACCATATTTCTTGGATTGTTTGATCTTAAGGATTTTGTTCTGATATCCTTTATCCCTGCCAGTTCAAGAACCGCACGGGCTGGACCTCCAGCTATAACACCAGTACCTTCTTTTGCCGGCATCAGAAGCACTGTGCCTGAGCCAGAAACTCCGATAATCTCATGAGGTATTGTAGTTCCAACTATAGCTACCTTTACAAGATTCTTCTTGGCATCTTCGATACCTTTTCTAATTGCTTCAGGTATTTCTACTGATTTTCCGGTGCCAACTCCAACATAGCCATTTAAGTCTCCAACAACTACTATGGCGCTGAATCTGAAGTTTCTACCGCCTTTAACAACCTTAGCAACTCGATTTATAGCAACAACCTTTTCCTTAAGGTCAAGTTTACTTGCATCTATTGGCTGCATTTATTTCCCTCCCTTATCCTAGAATTCCAATCCGGCTTCTCTTGCTGCATCAGCCAGTTCCTTAACTCTTCCGTGATATATATATCCGCCTCTGTCGAAAACAACCAACTTAATGCCAGCTTCAAGGGCCTTCTTTGCTACTAATTCGCCAACCGCTTTAGCTGCTCCTTTGTTTCCGCCATGACCTGGATTATCCTTTAACTCTTTATCCAGAGTTGAGGCTGATACTAAAGTAACACCCTTTACGTCATCAATTATCTGAGCATATATGTTATTAAGGCTTCTATAGACATTCAATCTTGGTCTTTCTGTTGTCCCTTCAAGCTTCTTTCTCACCCTTAAATGTCTTTTCAGCCTAGTGCTGTTCTTACTGTCTTTAGTTATCACCCTTTGTCACCCCTTTGCTATTTATTTCTTACCTGTTTTACCTTCTTTACGTCTGATTACTTCATCAGAGTACTTGATTCCTTTTCCTAGATAAGGTTCAGGTTTTCTTACCTGTCTGATATTAGCAGCGTGTATTCCAACCTTTTCCTTGTCTGAACCCTTTATAACTATTCTGTTTGGAGCCGGAACCTCAGTTGTTATCCCTTCCGGATCATCCATTTCAACAGGGTGTGAGTAACCCATTGTAAGTGTAAGCTTCTTTCCAGCTTTAGCAGCTCTGTAACCAACACCGTTTATTTCAAGTATTCTTTCGAATCCTTTTGAAACGCCTTCAACCATGTTATTTACAAGTGCTCTTGTAAGCCCATGCAGCGCTCTGTGCATTTTTTGATCGGAAGGTCTTGTAACTATTACCTTGCCGTCTTCAATTGCTATATTAATATCTTCATTCATCTTTCTAACAAGCTGACCCTTTGGTCCCTTAACTGAAACCGTATTGTCATCAGCTATTTTTACCTCAACTCCCTGGGGAATTGATATTGGTAATCTTCCTATACGTGACATGCTTGCACCTCCTCTATACGTAAGATTTTACCAAACGTAGCAAAGCACTTCTCCGCCAACGCCCTGGAGTCTTGCACTCTTGTCTGTCATTATCCCCTTGGATGTTGAAATGATTGCTATGCCTAGTCCTCCAAGTACCTTTGGTATATCTTCATTCTTTGCATACACTTTAAGTCCCGGTTTGCTTATTCTCTTTAAGCCTGTAATAACCTTCTGCTTGTTTGATCCATATTTAAGGCCTATTTTGATTACGCTCATAATTCCGTCTTCAACTATCTCGTAACCCTTTATATATCCTTCATCAAGCAGGATCTGCGCAATAGCCTTCTTCATTATTGAAGTAGGAATATTAACAGTATCGTGTTTAACTATATTAGCATTCCTGATTCTGGTTAGCATATCAGCAATTGGATCAGTTGTAACCATTAATCTTAACCTCCCTTATACCGTAATTCATGGACACGCTGTAAACTGCAGTCCATTAAGTGCTAAGCACTTTTGGGTAATTATCTGAAACTATGTTATATTCTCACAGTGTCCCGAATAGACACTAACTATATCATCTTACCAGCTAGCTTTCTTAACACCTGGTATTTGTCCTTTGTACGCCAATTCTCTGAAGCAAATACGGCAGATACCAAACTTTCTCAAAACAGAGTGTGGTCTTCCACATATTCTGCATCTTGTATATGCTCTGGTCTTATACTTTGGTGTTGCCTGCTGCTTTAATAACATTGACTTTTTAGCCACAATTTTACCTCCTTCACGCAGTTTTGCTACTAAGTGCTTTTTAACACAACAGATTTCTCTTTATTCAAGTGTTAAAAATGCACTTCCTTGCTTTTGTGCCTCTACAGGATTAGCAATTCTTTCTGTAAAGAGGCACCTAGCTTGCATAAGGCATTCCGAGGAGTTTCAGGAGTTCCCTTGCTTCCTCGTCAGTCTCGGCTGTGGTCACAAATATAATGTCCATACCCCTTACTTTGTCAATTTTTTCATACTCTATTTCAGGGAATATGATTTGTTCCTTTATTCCAAGGGAATAGTTTCCTCTTCCGTCAAAAGCCTTTGCTGATACCCCTCTGAAGTCTCTTACTCTAGGAAGAGCCACATTAAGCAGTTTGTCAACGAATTCATACATCTGCTCACCGCGAAGTGTAACCTTCGCACCGATTGACATTCCCTGTCTAACTTTGAACGCTGCAACTGACTTTCTTGCTTTTGTAACAACTGGTTTCTGGCCTGTTATTGTTCCAAGCTCTGATACTGCGGCATCAAGGCCTTTGGCATTGTCCTTAGTATCTCCCAAACCCATATTTATTACTACCTTCTCAAGCTTTGGTATCTGCATAACGCTCTTATATTGAAACTTCTGCATCATCGCAGGAGCTACTTCTTTCAGGAATTTCTCTTTTAGTCTGGCCATTTCTTTTTACCTCCCTTCAAAGATTATTTATCTAATACTTCACCGCAGCTCTTGCAGTATCTAACCTTTGAATTATCATCAAGTATTCTGTGTCCTAATCTAACGCCTTTTTCGCATTTTCCGCACCAAAGCATAACCTTAGAACTGAATATTGGTGACTCCTGGTGTATTATACCGCCCTGCTGCATGCCCTTGCCGGGTTTCTTGTGCTTCTTGTTCATGTTGATACCTTCACAAAGTACTTTATCTACCTTTGGTAAGGCTGCAAGCACTTTAGCTTTTTTGCCTTTGTCCTTGCCGGAGATTACCACTACTGTATCTCCCTTTTTAACGTGCAACTTTTTAACTTCTGCATTTGCCATTCAATACACCTCCCTTAAAGCACTTCAGGTGCAAGGGATATTATTTTCATAAAATCCTTTTCACGAAGTTCTCTTGCAACAGGCCCGAATATACGGGTTCCTTTTGGTTGCTTGTCGTCCTTAATGATAACTGCTGCATTGTCATCGAATCTTATATAGCTTCCATCGGGACGTCTCATACCCTTTACAGTTCTAACGATAACGGCTTTTACAACGTCTCCCTTTTTAACAACACCGCCTGGTGTTGCGTCTTTAACAGAAGCAACTATTATATCTCCAATGTTTCCATATCTTCTCATGGAACCACCCATTACACGTATGCACAGAAGCTCCTTTGCTCCGGAATTATCTGCAACGTTTAAACGCGTTTCTTGTTGAATCATTCAAAACCCTCCTTTCGGAATTTTACTTAGCTTTCTCGATTATTTCAACAAGTCTCCATCTTTTATCTTTGCTTAAAGGCCTTGTTTCCATAATTCTTACTTTATCGCCCATTTTGCACTCGTTATTTTCATCGTGTGCTTTAAATTTTGTTGTTCTCTTCATTGATTTGCCGTAAAGCGGATGACGAACCAGTGTTTCAATAGCTACAACTATTGTCTTATCCATCTTATCACTTACGACCTTGCCTAATCTGGTCTTTCTATTCTTTCTATCCAAAGTCTAAACCTCCTTCTTCCTACTTTGCCTATACGGACTTAAGTTCTTTTTCTCTAAGGATGGTTTTTATTCTAGCTATAGATTTCCTAACATCTCTTACCCTTATCGGATTTTCAAGCTGTCCTGTAGCCATTTGAAATCTAAGATTAAAAAGCTCTCCTTTTAACTCAACCAACTTCTGTTCCAATTCATTTACTGACAAATCTCGAACTTTGTTAGCTTTCATTTGCATCACCAACCATTTCATCAGTTTCCTGGCGGGTTACAAACTTACACCTGATAGGAAGTTTGTGCACTGCAAGCCTAAGAGCTTCTCTAGCTACTTCTTCCTCAACCCCCGCCATCTCAAATAATACTCTGCCCGGCTTTACAACAGCTACCCAGTGCTCTGGAGCACCTTTACCGGAACCCATACGAGTTTCAGCAGGCTTCTGTGTTACTGGCTTATCCGGGAATATCTTTATCCAGATCTTACCGCCTCTTTTTGTGTATCTTGTCATTGCCTGTCTGGCTGCCTCAATCTGGTTGCTTGTAATCCAACCTGGTTCCGTAGCCTGAAGTCCAAATTCACCATACGCTATAACGTTGCCTCTTGTTGCCTTACCTCTCATGTTGCCTCTCATCTGCTTACGGTGCTTTACTCTTTTTGGCATTAACATTATGCTTCTCCTCCTTCCGTAGCTGCTACATTCAGCTTAGCCGGCTCGATATTACGAGTTTTGGCTTGTGGAAGAACCTCCCCTTTATATATCCAGACCTTAACACCTATTTTCCCAAAGGTTGTATTTGCCTCTGCGAATCCATAATCTATATCGGCTCTCAAAGTCTGTAGAGGAATTGTTCCTTCACGGTACCATTCGCTTCTTGCAATTTCAGCGCCGCCGAGACGACCTGCACACATGGTCTTTATACCCTTTGCGCCCATTCTCATTGTTCTCTGCATTGACTGCTTCATTGCTCTTCTGAATGATATTCTCTTCTCCAGCTGTGCTGCTATGTTTTCAGCTACAAGCTGAGCATCCATTTCCGCTGTCTTTATTTCTGTGATGTTTATTGAAACACCCTTATTGCTTGTGAGTTTTTCTAAAGCTTTCTTAAGCTCTTCGATTCCAGCTCCGCCTTTTCCGATTACCATACCTGGTTTTGCAACGTGTATGTTAACCTTTATCTTTCCAGCGGTTCTTTCTATTTCAATCCTTGAAACTCCGGAAGCATAAAGCCTCGGTTTCAAAAATTCTCTTATTTTGTTATCTTCTATTAGAAAATCTGCAAACTGCTTCTTATCTGCGTACCATTTTGTGTCCCAATCTTTAATGATACCAACTCTAAGACCGTGTGGATTTACCTTTTGACCCACTAAAATCCCTCCTTCTTCACTCTTTTTCCTTAACCGCCAATGTTATATGGCTTGTTCTCTTGAGTATACTTACGCCTCTACCCATTGCCCTTGCCATAAATCTCTTAAGTGTAGGTCCCTGAGTGGCATAAGCCTCTGAAATATACAATTTGTCTACATTCATGTTGAAGTTGTTCTCGGCGTTAGCCACTGCTGATTTTAAAAGTTTTTCCATTATCGCTGATGCAGCTTTTGGAGTATGCTTTAATATTGCAAATGCGTCTCCAACCTTTTTGCCTCTAATTAAATTTATAACTATATTAACCTTTCTCGAGGAAATTCTAATATGCATAATTTTAGCCTTAGCTTCCACAGGTAATACCTCCTTCCAAATTATCGCTAGGTTTGCTTAATTTTATATTGCTTCCTATTTCAGAGCTGAGGACCTTTCTGTGTGATGTCCATGGCCTCTGAAAGTTCTGGTGGGAGCAAATTCACCCAGCTTGTGACCAACCATATCCTCTGTCATGTATACAGGAACGTGCTTCCTGCCATCATATACCGCGAGGGTATGACCAACCATTTCAGGAAATATTGTTGAACTCCTTGACCAGGTCTTAAGCACAACCTTCTTGTTTGCCTTATTCATATCTATAATTTTATTTAATAATTTTACATCTACAAAAGGTCCTTTTTTTGTTGAGCGGCTCATTGATTTGCCTCCTTTCATACACTGTTTCGGGTTTCGCGTTACGCGTTACGTGATGTAGGGGCGAACAGTGTTCGCCAGTGAAGACTACGAAGCCTTTCCCAAATACTCGCAACTCGAAACTCGCAACTCGTAACCAACTGTTCTATTTCGTATTTCTTCTCTTAACAATGAACTTACTTGAAGACTTCTTCTTGTTTCTAGTCTTATATCCGAGTGTTGGTTTACCCCAAGGAGTAACAGGTCCTGGTCTTCCTATTGGCGACCTACCTTCACCACCACCATGCGGATGGTCTACAGGATTCATTACGGAACCTCTTACTGTTGGTCTCCAACCTAAATGTCTGTTTCTGCCTGCGCTACCCATTGATATGTTTTCATGATCCAGGTTTCCTACCTGACCGATTGTAGCTTTACATTCAATTCTTATCATTCTAACTTCAGTGGATGGCAGTCTTACCTGAGCATAATCCCCTTCTTTGGCCATAAGCTGAGCAGAGTTACCTGCTGATCTTACCAGCTGAGCTCCTTTGCCTGCCTTAAGCTCTATATTGTGGATTATTGTACCTACAGGTATGTTCTTAAGCGGTAATGCATTGCCAACCTTTATATCAGCAGTAGTTGATGATATAACTGAATCTCCTACTTTAAGGCCATTAGGGGCTATGATATATCTCTTTTCGCCATCAACATAAGTAAGAAGTGCTATGTTAGCCGATCTGTTTGGATCGTACTCTATTGCTGAAACGGTAGCCGATACATCAACCTTGTCTCTCTTGAAGTCAATTACTCTGTACTTTCTCTTATGTCCGCCGCCTTGATGTCTAACTGTAATTTTACCTTGATTGTTTCTTCCAGCTTTACTTTTTAATATTTCAACCAGGGACTTCTCCGGTTCTGTTTTAGTTATTTCTTCAAAGGTTGAAACCGTCATGTTACGTCTAGCTGGAGAAGTCGGATTATACTTTTTAATTGCCATTTTTTCTCCTCCTTTTACAGTCCTTCGAAGAATTCGATTCCCTTGCTATCTTTTTTGAGCTTTATGATTGCTTTCTTGTAGCTCGGTCTTCTTCCTTCATATTTTCCCATTCTCTTCATCTTGCCCATTACTCTAACTGTGTTGACCCTGTCAACCTTTACCTTGAATATCTCTTCTACAGCATCTTTTATTTCAGTCTTATTCGCATTGACATCAACGATGAAGGTGTATTTCTTGTCTGCCATTTCGCTCATGGCTTTTTCTGTTATTACCGGTCTTCTTACTATATCATAAGCGTTCATTATGCAAACACCTCCTCGACTTTTTTAACAGCGTCCTTAGTTATAATGAACTTGTCATATTTTAAAATGTCATATACGTTCAATGTATTTACGAAAGCTGTCTTAACTCCCTCAATGTTCCTTGCGGACTTAACAATATTCTCGTTATTGTCAGCAACAACTATGAGAGTCTTGGAATCAACCTTCAGGTTCTGAAGCAAGCTTACAACCTGTTTTGTCTTTGGAGCATCAAAGTTCAGCTCTTCAATTACAACTACATTGTTGTCATTAACCTTTGAGGAAAGTGCTGACTTCATTGCAATTCTCTTTATCTTCTTAGGTACGGAGTACCTGTATGATCTTGGCTTCGGAGCGAATACGATACCACCGTGTCTCCATTGTGGTGACCTGATGCTTCCGTGTCTTGCTCTTCCTGTACCTTTTTGCCTCCAAGGCTTGATTCCTCCGCCTCTTACCTCAGCTCTTGTGAGGGTTGACTGAGTTCCTTGTCTTTGGTTTGCCAAGTACATTTTAACTACCTGGTGCATTGCTTCAATGTTTACGTTTGCACCGAATATATTCTCATTTAATTCGATTTCTCCAACCTGTTTGCCACTTATGTTATAAAGTGCTACGTTAGGCATTTTACATCCTCCTTTCTACCCCGAACGTTTTATTAAACTTTCACAGTATTCTTAATCATTACCAGTGAACCTCTTATTCCGGGAACTCCACCTTTTACAAGGATAAAGTTTC
Source organism: Clostridia bacterium (assembly GCA_035628995.1). NCBI lineage: Bacteria > Bacillati > Bacillota > Clostridia > Clostridia bacterium. The sequence goes on from DASPIR010000034.1 coordinate 257,154, forward strand.
TATCCGGATCAACCTTGACAACTTCGAGGTTTACTACTGTTGTATTTACTGCCCCCATATGACCTGGAAGCTTCTTGCCGGGGATTGTTCTTGATGGATCTGATGATGCACCCATTGAACCTACTGCCCTGTGAAACTTGGAACCATGTCCCATAGGCCCTCTGTGGAAGTTATGTCTCTTGATGACACCCGCAAAGCCTTTACCTTTTGATACGCCGCTTATATCAACTTTGTCGCCTTCTTTAAAGACATCCGCCTTTATTTCCTGGCCTACTTCGTAAGCTGCTGAATCTTCAAGTCTAAATTCTCTAAGATATCTTTTTGTTGCAATCTTTGCCTTTGCAAAATGACCTTTTATAGGCTTTGTAACTTTTCTCTCGGCTTTATCGTCAAAACCTACCTGTATTGCTGCGTACCCTTCGTTCTCTACTGTTTTTTTCTGAACTACAAAGTTTGGGCCTGCAGCTATTACAGTTACAGGAACTGCTCTGCCTGTTTTATCGAATACCTGAGTCATTCCTACTTTTAAGCCCAGTATCGCTTTTTTCATTTATATTACACCTCCAAATTTACAGCGGACCGCTTAGCGGTCATACTAAATTTAATCTTGTTACGTGTTACGCGTTTCGAGTTGCGCGGATTTAGTATTGCTTCGAAGATTTTACTGGCGAACACTGTTCGCCCCTACTCCTCGTATCCCGAACCTCGAACCTCGTACCAGTTATTACAGTTTTATTTCGATGTCAACACCAGCTGGCAAGTCAAGTCTCATAAGTGAGTCAACAGTTTTTGGTGTTGGATTCAATATATCGATTAGTCTCTTATGAGTTCTCATTTCGAACTGCTCTCTTGAATCCTTATACTTGTGCACTGCACGAAGTACTGTGATTATTTCCTTTTCAGTCGGCAGCGGCACCGGACCTGACACCTTTGCGCCTGTCCTCTTTGCAGTCTCTACTATCTTTTCTGCTGACTGATCGATCAGTATGTGATCGTATGCCTTCAACCTGATTCTAATTTTCTGTTTTGCCATTTTTCAATTCCCTCCTTTTCATCGCACGCTTTAATTTGCTTACGTGCAACCGCATACTGTTATACACTCACCCGGGTGTGTTCTATTTTTTTATTAGTGTCCGGCAATAAGCCAAGGCACTAAACTTCCCACCCAGAGAAACATAATAATCAGTAGAGTCGCCCGAATTCTAGAAACGGACAATACTCAGCAAGAATTCGCCAGCCGTAAGAACCTTCGGCTGTGCCTTCCCAGAATACACCTCTTTCAAGGGTTAATCTGCAACCTCTTACTTCATCGCATGCTAAGTTTCGCAACCTTACATATTTTATAACATTTTAGGACAAATTACAATACTTTTATCACATTTTTTAAAAATATTTTCTAAAACAGCCCTAAAGGACTAGGAATAGTCCTAGTCCTTAATGGCTAAAAAAAACATTTGGTTCGGGGTACGTGGTTCGGGGTACGTGGTTCGGGGTTCGAGGTTTTAGCAAAGCCTCCGAAGCCCTGCCTAAATCCTCGCACCTCGCACCTCGCAACCTCGCACCTGTATTATTCTAATATTGAAGCAACAGCACCTGATCCAACAGTTCTTCCGCCTTCACGAATAGCGAATCTTAAACCTTCTTGGATAGCTATTGGTGTGATAAGCTTTATTGTCATTTCTATATGGTCGCCAGGCATGCACATTTCTACTCCTGCTGGAAGATCTATTACTCCGGTTACGTCTGTTGTTCTGAAATAGAACTGTGGTCTGTAACCATTGAAGAATGGTGTGTGTCTTCCGCCTTCTTCTTTTGTCAGCACGTATACTTGCGCTTTGAAATGTGTGTGTGGCTTTATTGATCCAGGTTTTGCAAGTACCTGGCCTCTTTCTATGTCTGCTCTCTGTACACCTCTTAACAGCACTCCTATGTTGTCTCCTGCTTGTGCCTGATCAAGAAGCTTTCTGAACATTTCTACGCCTGTTACTACTGTTGACTTTGGAGCTTCTGCAAGTCCTACTATCTCTACTGTGTCTGATACCTTTACTACTCCTCTTTCAACTCTTCCTGTTGCTACTGTTCCTCTTCCTGTTATGGAGAATACATCCTCTACAGGCATAAGGAATGGCTTATCTGTCTGTCTTTCTGGTGTTGGGATAAAGCTGTCTACTGCATCCATAAGCTGGTGTATTCCTTTGCACCATTCACACTCTTCACTTCCGCAGCCGCACTCAAGTGCTTTTAATGCTGATCCCGGTACTATTGGTGTAGCGTCGCCATCAAATTCATATTCGCTAAGAAGTTCTCTAACTTCCATTTCTACAAGCTCTATAAGTTCTGCATCGTCTACCATGTCAACCTTGTTTAGGAATACTACTATGTAGGGTACTCCTACCTGTCTTGACAACAGTATGTGCTCTCTTGTCTGCGGCATTGGACCGTCTGCTGCTGATACAACAAGGATAGCTCCATCCATCTGTGCTGCTCCTGTTATCATGTTCTTTACATAGTCAGCGTGGCCTGGGCAGTCAACATGTGCATAATGCCTGTTCTTTGTTTCATACTCAACGTGAGCTGTGTTTATTGTTATTCCTCTTTCCTTTTCTTCCGGTGCCTTGTCTATTTCATCATACTTTGTAGCTGTTGCACCGCCGAACTTTGAAAGTACTGTTGTTATTGCTGCTGTAAGTGTTGTCTTGCCGTGGTCAACGTGACCTATTGTCCCTATGTTTACATGGGG